>JBGSVS010000377.1:0-7283 GCA_041752895.1 Tabrizicola sp. | reverse complement strand
CTGGTTCAGCGACCAGGCCGAGGATTCGATCGGCAGGCCGGCGTTGATATGTGCCTGGCGCGCCGGGTTCTGGCCCTGACCGGCGGTCAGCACCTGGCCCAGGATCGTCTCCTCGACCTCGGCCTTGTCGATGCCGGCACGGGCCACGACGGCCTCGATGATGGCTGCGCCCAGGTCATGCGCCGGGGTGCTGGCGAACGAGCCGTTGAAGCTTCCCACGGCGGTACGGCCCGCCGAGACGATTACGACATTGGTCATTTCTGGTCCTCTCCCATTGCGCCGATCTCAGGCGCGACCGTCCTGCGAGGCTGTGGCGCGACGGTTCCGCACCGCATCAATTCTGCCCTAAGGGCATCTTGCTGCAAGTGCAAGACAGATGGCTACGGCGGAGAAGGGGAAGGCCATCTTGTCACAGATCGGTTGCATGGGAAGGACGGGCCCCGGTTCACCAGGGGCCCTGAACCGACGGACAGGGTCGCGCGGTCAGACGTTCAAGTTCGGGCGACCATGGCGGAAAGCCCGGAAATCCGGTGTCACGGTGGGCGGCCCGAAGAGATAGCCCTGCAGGCAACCGACGCCCGCCTCGCGCAGCCAGTTCGCTTCGCCTTCGGTCTCCACGGCCTCGGCAACGACGTACATCCCCAGTTCCTGTGCCATCGCGATCGCGGCCCGGACCGCCGACTTGCCCTCCTCAGACCGGTCGACATGTTTCACCAGGCTGCCGTCGATCTTCGCAATCTCGAACTCCATTTCATCGAGAAGCTTCAGCGACGTCGTCCCGGCCCCGAAGTCGTCCAGCGCGAAGACGATGCCCCTATCCCGCATCTCGGCCATGAAGGGCTTGAGCACATCCGGCACCTGAAGCGCTGATTCTTCGTTGATCTCCAGGATCAGGTTCGCGCCCAGCCTTGGCGCGTCAGCCAAGGCGCGCGTCAGGATGTCCATCCACGGGCGATAGCCGACCGACCGGGCCGACATGTTGATCGACACCCTGATCTCCGGATTGCGCTGCATCGCCATCAGGCCCAGCTGCAGCGCCGCACAGTCGATCTCGCGCCCGAGCTGTCGCTGTTCCACCGCCCCGATGAAGTCGCGCGCCGGGATCACCTGGTCGCGCTGGTTCAAAAGCCGGATGAAGCCTTCGAAAAAGCCGATCAGCTTGGGGTCCGAGGCATAGACCACCGGCTGGAAAGCCAGCCGCATGCGCCGGTCCTTCAGCGCCGAAGCGACCATCGCCAGCGTTTCCCGGTCCTGCGCCGAGATTGCCGCGCTTAGCGGGCTCGCCAACGCGGGATCGCGGTCGTACTTCGACGACTTCGGTTCTTTCATGTAGCTCATGCAAATACCCCGGCCAGCGCAGAATCTCTGTCGACACCCTAGGCCGACATCGGTAAACGGAAGGTCAATTTTCACATTTTGTTCTAATTCTCGACACCTTGAATCCCGCAGGTCCCGCATGGAAAATACCGACAATTCGACGCGTTGCCCCTGGTGTGGCTCTGACCCGGTCTACCAGGCCTACCATGACCACGAATGGGGCCGGCCTGAACACAACCCGAAACGCTTGTTCGAGCTTCTGATCCTGGAAAGCTTCCAGGCGGGCCTGTCGTGGATCACCATCCTGCGCAAGCGGGTCGGTTTTCGCGCCGCCTTTCAGGGCTTTGACCCCGGCACCCTCGCCACCTGGGGTGAACCCGAAGTGACGCGCCTTTTGCAGGACCCCGGCATCGTCCGCCATCGCGGCAAGATCGAGGGCGCGATCCGCGGCGCGCAAGCCTACCTGCGGATCGAGGCGCGCGAAGGCTTTTCCCGGTTCCTCTGGTCCTTCACCGGCGGGATGCCCCTGATCAATCACCCGAAGACCCTGGCCGAGGTCGCGGCGCAGACCCCGCAATCACAGGCCATGTCCAAGGCGCTGAAGGCCGAAGGCTTCAACTTCGTCGGCCCCACGATCACCTACGCCTTCATGCAGGCCGCCGGCATGGTCAACGATCACCTCTCCAGCTGCGACTGGAGGTCCTGACCCCTTGGCCTTTTGCGGCCCAGACGCCATATAGGGGCAAACAGCCAGGAAGAGGTCCGTCATGCTGAATCTGGGCGACAAGCCGCAAGCTGCAACCGATCTGATCAAGGACGCAACCGAAGCCAGTTTCATGGCCGACGTGATCGAGGCCAGCCGCGAGGTGCCGATCATCGTCGACTTCTGGGCCACCTGGTGCGGGCCGTGCAAGACGCTTGGGCCGATGCTGGAAACGGCCGTCAAGGCCGCAGGCGGCAAGGTGAAGATGGTCAAGGTCGATGTCGACCAGAACCAGCGCATCGCCGGGCAACTGCGCATCCAGTCGATCCCCACGGTCTATGCCTTCTGGCAGGGCCAGCCCGTTGACGGCTTTCAGGGCGCGGTGCCTGCCTCGGAACTCAAGGCGTTCATCGACCGGGTCTCGGCCTTGGCAGGCGATGGCGGATTGGCCGAGGCGATCCAGGCCGCCGAGGACATGCTGACCGAAGGGGCCGCCGTCGATGCCGCCGAAACCTTTGCCGCGATCCTGGGCGAAGACGCCGAGAACGCCACCGCCTACGGTGGCCTTGTCCGCGCGCATCTGGCGCTGAACAATCTCGACCAGGCCGAGGGGCTGATTGCCGCCGCCCCGGACAAGATCGCCAAGTCCAAGGAACTTGACGCTGCCCGCGCGCAGCTGGAACTCGCCAAACAGGCCGCCAACGCCGGACCCGAAGCCGAACTGCGCGCTGCCGTCGAGGCCAATCCGGGCGACCACCAGGCGCGTTTCGACCTTGCCGCAGCCCTTCTGGCCGCTGGCGACCCGCAAGCCGCCGTGGATGAACTGCTGGAACTTTTCCGCCGCGACCGCGAATGGAACGGCGGCGCGGCCAAAACGCAGCTTTTCACCATCTTCGAGGCGCTCAAGCCGCAGGACCCCATCGTCCTGGCTGGCCGGCGCAAGCTGTCTTCAATGATATTTGCCTGATCCCGGATCAGGGCTAAGTCTCAAACATGATCAGCGCAGCCGACCTGCCGGACACCCTACCGGTCTTCCCCTTGCCCGGGGCGCTCATGCTCCCCCGGGCACGCCTTCCTCTGCACATCTTCGAGCCGCGTTATCTCGCGATGATCGAGGATTGCCTGAAGACCAAGCACCGGCTGATCGGGATGATCCAGCCGCGCGAAACGCCCGCGTCTGAAAAACGACCCGGCGAAAAGCGTCTGCAGGCGATAGGCTGCGCAGGCCGCGTGACCGGGTTTTCCGAAACCGAGGACGGGCGCTACATGATCACCCTCTCTGGCGCGTCACGCTTTCGGGTGAAGGAGGAGGTGCAGGGTTTCACCCCCTACCGCCGCTGCCTTGTCGACTGGACCCCCTTCGCGCGTGACCTTGGCCCGACCGAAGAGGACCCGGGCTTTCAGCGTGAGGCCTTCATCGCGCTTCTGGGTCGCTATTTTTCCAGGCGAGAGCTTTCGACAGACTGGGACAGCCTGAAGGAAGCCGAGACCGAGCTTCTGATCAATTCGCTGTCCATGCTGTGCCCCTTCACGCCCGAGGACAAGCAGGCTCTTTTGGAGGCCCCGACCCTGATGACCCGTCGCGAGACCATGGTCACCCTGATCGAGTTTGCCCTGCGCGGCGGCGCGGATGAGGAGCTGCTGCAATGAGCGACCCCGCCGACCGCCGCATGCTGGAGGCTTTGGTCTGTCCGGTAACCCATGCCGTCCTGAGCTACGACGCGGACCGGCAGGAACTGATCTCCAAGGCCGCGCATCTGGCCTTTCCGATCCGCGACGGCATTCCCGTGATGCTGGTCAGCGAGGCGCGCGAACTGGAGTGACTTTCGTAGGGTGCGCTACAGCGCACCGCCCCAGCTCTGCCCCTGGAGGGACCGTCCGACTGGCGGAGAGCGGGTCACGGAAAGTCTTACGAAAGACCTAACGTCCGCGACCAACCTACTGGTATCATTGCCGTTTGCGCGTTTGTCCACCGTGGACAAAGACGGCTAGCGACGGCGATCATCCTCGTCTTCTTCGTCGTCCTGGGCGTCGGCGGGCAGGTTGAAGAAGCTTTCAGCGTCCGAGAAATCTCCCGCCGGGGTGTCGTCCTTCTCCTCGTCGCCGAAGACTTCAAGGCCCGACAGCCCGGACGGCATCCGCGCGTCGGGGGCCATGCCCAGCGACTGCTCGGTCGACACCAGCTTGCGGCGTTCATCGTCCGACATCACCGTGCCCTCGGCGGCCTTCTTGCGGGCGGCCGCCTGCACGGCAGCGTCAAGCTCGGTCTGCTTGCAAAGGCCCAGCGCCACCGGATCGATCGGCTGGATCTGACCGATGTTCCAGTGAGTCCGCTCACGGATCGACTGGATCGTGGGCTTCGTCGTGCCGACCAGCTTGCCGATGGCGCCGTCCGACAGTTCCGGGTGGAACTTCACCAGCCACAGGATCGCCGCCGGGCGGTCCTGACGCTTGGACAGCGGAGTGTAGCGGGGACCCCGGCGCTTTTCCTCGCCCACGGCAGCGGCGTTGAACTTCAGCTTCATCCGGTAGATCGGGTCGGCTTGCGCTCGGGTGATCTCGATAGGGTCAAGCTGGTTGTTCGCCACCGGGTCAAATCCCTTGACCCCAGTTGCCACATCGCCGTCGGCAATGCCCTGCACTTCAAGTTCATGCATCCCACAGAAATCCGCGATCTGCGCGAAGCTGAGCGTCGTGTTGTCCACCAGCCAGACGGCAGTGGCCTTGGCCATAAGCGGTTTCGACATCGGATCTCTCCTTTACAAACCTTCCCCGGGCCGGGAAAACGGCGGCGGGCTGTCGCCCGCGAGTTCCACGTTTTCAGGGAATTCAAGCGCCCATATAGGGCCGAATTGCACGAAGGGAAAGCGGAAATGCGTCTGATCCTCTGCACCATCGCAGCTTTGTGCTGGGCCAATGCCGCCCGGGCGGAAGGCGAACGGGCGGGCGACTTCGACTACTATGTGATGTCGCTGTCCTGGTCGGCCGCCTGGTGTGCGCTGGAAGGCGATGCGCGCGATGATCCGCAATGCGACGACGGGCGCGGGCTGACCTTCATCCTCCACGGTCTCTGGCCGCAGTACGAGTCCGGCTGGCCCTCATACTGTCGCACGGGCGAGCGCGACCCTTCCCGCGCAGAGACGGCCGCGATGGCCGACATCATGGGTGGTGCTGGCACTGCCTTCTACCAGTGGAAAAAGCATGGGCGCTGTTCAGGCCTGTCGGCGTCTGACTTCTACCGCACCGCGCGCAAGGCTTATGGCAGCATCGAGATCCCGGAGGTCTTTACTGATGTCGCGGAACCCCTGACCCTGCCCGCGTCCGTCATCGAGGACGCATTCCTTGAGGCGAACCCGGGCCTCAAGCGCGACCAGATCACCATCACTTGCAAGGATGGCCTGATCCAGGAGGCAAGGGTGTGCCTGACCCCCGACCTTCAGGTCCGGCGCTGTGGCGACGATGTCATCCGCGACTGCCGCCTGAAGGGCGCGACGCTGGAACCGGTTCGCTAGGAAAGTGGGGGCGGGATCGGTAATCTGAAAAGCAACTGTTGAGGGGAAGTCTGGGAAAAGAGCTTTGTCAAATCGTCGATGCCTCTGGCGTCTGGGGAAGCGCCTGAAGGCAAAAGTCTGGACCGAAACATCCGATCCCGCCTGAAGATGGTTTACCAAACGTCACCCGGCATTGCGCGTGAAGAAAGCGTCAAACGCCCCCGGGTCCGCCGAAGGTAAGGATATCCCTACGGTCCGGGGCCTTAAGTGGCCACCCGCAGCACGATCTTGCCGACATGCCCGCCGGATTCGATCCGCCAATGCGCGGCGGCGGCCTGGGTGAGTTCGTGCTCGCTGTCCATCACGACCTTGAACGCCCCGCTTTCGATCATTGGCCAGACATGCTGTTCCACGGCCTTGGCGATCCGCGCCTTGGCAAGATCCGACTGCGGCCGCAGGGTCGAGCCAGTCAAAACCAGCCGCCGCGTCATCAGCTCGGCAAAGTTCAGCGTCACTTTCGGGCCCTGCAGGAAGGCGATCTGCACCAGACGCCCGTCGTCGGCCAGCGCCTTGAGGTTCCTCTCGATATAGGGCCCACCCACCATGTCGAGGATCAGGTTCGCCCCGCCATGCGCCTTCATGGTCGCCACGAAATCGTCAGAGCGGTAGTTGACCGCAACCTCGGCGCCAAGGGAACGGCAGACGTCACACTTTTCGTCCGTCCCGGCCGTCGCAAAGACGCGCGCGCCCAGCGCATGGGCAATCTGGATCGCAGTCGTCCCGATGCCGCTGGTGCCGCCGTGGACCAGGAACCTTTCCCCGGCCCGCAAGCCACCGCGCATCACGACGTTCGACCAGACGGTAAAGCAGGTTTCCGGCAGACAGGCAGCCTCACGCAGGCCAAGACCCTTGGGGATCGGCAGGGCGTGGGCTTCGGGTGTCGCCACATATTCGGCATAGCCGCCCCCGGGCAGCAGGGCACAGACCTGATCGCCGATCTGCCAGCGGGTCACGCCCGGCCCAACCTCGACCACCGTGCCGGAGCATTCCAGCCCGGGCAGAGGCGAAGCCGATGGCGGCGGCGCATAGGCACCGGCCCGTTGCAAGGCATCCGGCCGGTTCACCCCGGCATAGGCGATGCGGATCACGATCTGGCCGTGGCCCGGAACCGGGACCGGCACCGAGACCGGGGCGAGGACATCCGGCCCACCCGGCGACGAAATCTCCATGGCAAGCATGCTGTGCGAAAGGGTCATGAGACGTCAGCCTTGATATCTGCCCGGCAAGTCATCGCGCCTTTGTGGGGCACGAATGCTTGCCAAAAGCTTTCCGGGACCCGCCATGAAGGCCTTGCCCAAGGGATTTTCGCGCAAGTTCGCCTTCAGTTTCTCGACCTGCATGACTTGGTCGATGCGCCGGTCCAGAAAATCCCACGTCGCCTGGTGCCCGGACGAATCATCCCCGAGCCAATACAGCACAGTGGCCCCGTAGACCGCCGAAAGGCTGGCGCGCTTCGTATACCAGTTCAGGTCGTCCGACGTGTCGCCCAGCACGGTCCAGATCGCATCGGCCGTGCCCCAGATCGCCCGCGCGCCGTCCGCGGCATGGGTCGGCAGGGAAAAGAGCGTGGTGCCCCGCCGCACAAGCTCACGGTCGGCAAGCTCCAGCCGCTGCCGGACCGCCTTTGCGATGCGGTCGCGAAACCGCAGCGCGGAAAGGTCGGTTTCGGCCAATTGCGCCACCATCTGGGCGTCGCCCTGGGCGTGGTAGGC
>JBGSVS010000376.1:0-1919 GCA_041752895.1 Tabrizicola sp. | reverse complement strand
ATCGGCAGGAACGGCACGAAGGTGATCAGCGCGACGAGGACCGGGAGCTGGGCCCAGACCGCGATGGCGAAGCCGATCGGCACGACGATGCCGGAGAAGGCCTGCACGAACGGCTGGGTGAGGGTGTACCGCGCGAGCATCCGCTGGCCGAACTCCGGCAGCCGGCGCCACTCGCCCTTGCGGTACACCTGCAGGAAGCCCTGGTTCCACCGGGTCCGCTGCTTGAGCAGGGAGGGCAGCGTGCCGGGGGTCTCCTCCTTGGTGACGATCGCGGCGTCGTAGGCGACGACCACCTTGGCGCCCCGGCTGGACAGCCGCACACCCAGGTCGCAGTCCTCGGCGAGACAGGTGCCGTCCCAGCCGTTCGCGGAGCGCAGCTTCGGACGCCTGCCGCGCCTCATCCGCCTCGCGCCAGCGACGCCAGAGGAGCATGCCTTCGGATTTGCGCAGGTCTTCGGAAATCTCGCGGTAGCGGGCGGCTTGCTTCGCCTGTCGGGTCAGGACGGAAAGCTGCTGGGCGAGGTTTTCCAGCACGTCATCGACGCGCAGAAGGTTCTGTTCGGTCCCGGCCAGCTTCAGTTCGGCCTCATGCCGACGGGCGTAAAGGCCGCTGATCCCGGCGGCTTCTTCCAGAATCCGTCGCCGGGACTTGGGCTTTGTGTTGATCAGTTCCGAGATCTGCCCCTGCCGCACCAGCGCGGGGGAATGCGACCCCGTGGAGGCGTCGGCGAACAGCATCTGCACGTCGCGGGCGCGGACGTCTTTGGCGTTGCAGCGGTAGGCGGACCCGGCGTCGCGGGTGATGCGGCGGACGATCTCGATCTGGTCGGCGTCGTTGAAGCCAGAGGGGGCCAGCCGCTCTTGATTGTCCATCACCAGCGCGACCTCGGCAAAGTGCCGGGCGCCTCGCGTGGCGGTACCGTTGAAGATCACGTCCTCCATCCCGCCGCCGCGCATGGCACTGGCGCGGTTCTCGCCCATGACCCAGCGGAGTGCCTCCAACAGGTTCGACTTGCCGCAGCCGTTGGGGCCGACAACGCCGGTCAGCCCCTCATGGATCACCAGATCCGTGGGGTCGACAAAGCTTTTGAAGCCGTTGAGGCGCAGTTTGGTCAGGCGCAAGGGTCACATCCGAGTCGGGTGGGCGATGTTCCCGCCATGGACGGTGGGAGTCAACCCGACACCCTGCATCTGGGCAGTAAGGGCGGGCTTATCCCCAAGATGTTGCGGGGTTGTCGGTTGGGGAGGGCTGGGGCACTGTTGTCGGATGACCCCGATGCTTGCGACCGACCCTGCCCTTTGGCCGCCAATTCTGCGCCTGTTGCAGGCGTCGTTCGCCTATATGGAGGGGAGGATTGACCCGCCGTCGTCGCTCCGCGACCTGACGCCCGAGGCGCTGACGCGACAGGCGGAGGTGGGGGAGATCTGGGTGATCGGCGCGCCGGTGGCTTGCGTGTTCCTGACGCCGAAGCCGGGGGCGCTGTATGTGGGGAAGCTGGCGGTGGCAGAAGGTAGCCGGGGCCAGGGGCTGGCGCGTTTGTTGATCGATCACGCCGAGACCCGGTCGCGGGCGCTGCATCTGCCGGTGCTGGAGTTGCAGACGCGGGTGGAGCTGGTAGAGAACCAGGCGGCGTTTCAGGCGATGGGGTTCGTCGAGGTCGGTCGGACGGCGCATTCGGGGTATGACCGGCCGACCTCGATCACCTACCGGCGGGCGGTTTGAAGCAGGGTGTCGATGTGGAAGTCGGCGGGGATGGTGTCGTGGCCGTCCAGGATCAGGTCGGCCATCACCTCGGCGACCTTGGGGGCCATGCCGAAGCCGATCTTGAAGCCGCCATTCGCAATGAAATGGCTGGGGCGGTCGGGCCAGGGGCCGAGGAGGGGCGCGCGGGTCGCGGCCTTGGGGCGGATGCCTGCCC
>JBGSVS010000375.1:0-2357 GCA_041752895.1 Tabrizicola sp. | reverse complement strand
CCGCCGCCGAAGGGCGCGGCGTTTCGCTCGACAATTCCCGCGTTTCCGGCCGCGACGGCATCACCGGCGCGCGGGTGAAGGGCGCCATCGGCTTTGCCGCCATCCGTGGCGGCGACATCGTCGGCGAACATGACGTGATCTTCGCGGGCGAGGGTGAACGCATCGTTCTGCGCCACCTCGCCACCGACCGCGCCATCTTTGCGCGAGGCGCACTTAAAGCCGCACTTTGGGGGCAGGGGCAGAAGCCCGGTCAATACGACATGATGGATGTGCTTGGCATCTGACCAGTTGATCCGAACTGTCACCCGGTGCGTATGACTTCCAACCGTTGTTCCGGGGGGAAATGTCATGCGCGCCGTTGTTCTTGCCTGCCTTCTCATGCTGCCGCTGCCCGCGCTGGTCGAAGGTTTCGAACCGGTCAAGGAAAAGGATCGCTTTCTTGACCTGATCAAGAACCGCGAGCTTCGGATCGGCCTATACAACCTGTCGCTCAGCGTTCTGCCCGACGGCAGCATCGATGGCTCGGCCATGGGCTGGGACATCACCGGCAACTGGTCCTGGAAGGACGGCTACTTCTGCCGTGAGATGGATTGGAGCGGCACGCCCATCTCCTACAACTGCCAGCTGGTCGAGGCAGAGGGGGCCGAGAAACTCCGCTTCACCGTCGATCAGGGCAAGGGCGACAGCGCGACCTTCCGGCTGCGCTAGGCTTCCGCTCGTCGATGACTTCGTCACTCCTCGCTGGCGGCCCTCCTGCTGGCAAAGCAGCGACGAGAAGCTGAAGGCGCACGAGGAGCGGTCCTTCCATTGCAAGTGATCCTGCCACATTACCCTGCTACGCTGGTCGGGATCACCCTGAAGGACGCCCATGAACATCTACCCTGCAGGCCACGCCCCCTCCCGCTTCGGTTCGCCCGACTGGTTCACCGGCCACGTCCGGATCGACCCGCTTTTCAACCCCGATGCCCCCGACCGCGTGCAGGGCGCTTTGGTAACCTTCGACCCCGGGGCCCGCACCGCCTGGCACACCCATCCCCTCGGCCAGACCCTGATCGTCACTGCAGGCCTTGGCCGCTGCCAGTCCGCAGGCGGCCCCGTCCACACCCTCCGCCCCGGAGACGTGGTGACCTTCACCCCCGGCGAACGCCACTGGCACGGCGCCGCCCCGGATCGCGGCATGTCACACATTGCAATCCACGAGATGAAGGACGGCCGCAGCGTCGACTGGATGGACCTGGTGACGGACGCGGACTATGGGGCAGGGGCCTGACAGGCTGCTCCCGGCCCGGCGCCTTCCCTCCGCTGCGTGGTGGGAGGCCAGCGCGTGATACCGGCTCCGGCCCTCAAACCGGGGCCGCCGGTTCAACCGCGAAACGCGGATTGGGTCAGGTCTGTCCCAATCTGGCCGTGGACGGACGCCAACCGTCGAATCGTCCTTTCCAAACCCCAACTTACCAAAGGCACAGTCCGCAGGCGGACCCATCCACACCCTCCGCCCCGGAGACGTGGTGAGCTTCGCCCCCGGCGAACGCCACTGGCACGGCGCTGACCCTGACCGGGGCAAGTCCCACATCGCCATCAGCGAGAAGAAGGACGACCACAGCGCCGACTGGAAGGAACCGGCCACGGACGCCGATTATGGGGCAGGTGCCTGACAGACCCCCTAAATGCGTGAAGATCACCCCCTCAAGCAGACTTTTTGGTGCCCAATCCCGCGCCTCCTCTCCCCCCGCGTGAGGAGGGGAGGGGGGAGGGGCCTCCATCGACACGCACCCTCCCGGTCCCCAAGCCGGGGCCTCCGCTTCGCTAGGGAAGCAGGGATCGGGTCAGGCTGGTCACTTTCGGTCGATGGGCTGTCTCAGGTCGTCGTAAAGACCTTTCCAAATCCCTAACGCCCGCGCGCAAGATACAGATTCAAAATAACAATCCAGAAATGTCCACCGTGGACAGGCGACGACAAGACGAGGTTGCACGAGAAGCCACCCCCAAGGGCACCGCCCTCAGAAATCGACCGCCAGCCCCTTCTTCTCCCAGTCCCCATACCGAACCGGCTCCGGCCCATCCCGCCCGCCCAGCTCCTTCGGCAGGGGCTCTTTCAAAGCCGCCGCCTTCCGCCGTTCCTCGGCCTCGGCCAGCGCCCGCTTCGCTGCGGGGGGCAGATCGTCGTTCATGTCCGACCGTTCCTTGTATGGCCTCTCAACCTGATATAACCCGCCCCCCACAGCATCAAGGGGATGGTAATGGCCGAAGGGGTCGTGGCGCGCGCCACAGCAGTCGCAATCCTGGACGGGGTCCTCAGCGAAGGCCGGATGCTGTCGGACTTCTCCGGCGACCATCTCGCCCCCGCCGACCGCGCC
>JBGSVS010000374.1:0-2486 GCA_041752895.1 Tabrizicola sp. | reverse complement strand
GCAGCTGGTGGGTCTGCAGGGTCGCGAGGGCAACTTTCCGCGCCAGCTTTCCGGCGGGCAGCAGCAGCGCGTGGGCATCGCCCGCAGCCTGGCGGTCGAGCCGGACCTGTGGTTCCTGGATGAACCCTTCAGCGCGCTTGACCCGCTGATCCGGCGCGAAATGCAGGAGGAGTTCCTGCGCATCCAGCGGCAGCTGAAGAAGACCATCATCTTCATCACTCATGACTTTGACGAAGCGATCCGCCTGGCCGACCGGATCGCGATCATGAAGGACGGACAGGTCGTGCAGATCGCCACGCCGGAAGAACTGGTGCTGGCCCCAGCCAATGACTATGTCGCCGCTTTCACGGCGCATGTGTCGCGGGCCAAGGTGGTGACTTTGGGCCGGATTGCCGCACCGGGTCAGCCCGACGGCATTGCTGGAACTCTGCCCGCCGAGACCCGGATCGAAGACGTTGCCGAGCGGATCGTCACGGCCGATGCGCCCTTTGCGGTCGAGCGGGATGGCACGGTCATCGGGCATGTCTCACCCGCCGCTGTGATCGCGGTCCTGATCGGCAAGGGCACATGACGCTTTGGCGCGGCATCTGGACGGCCCTGGCGCTGCTGGCGCTGATTTTGGCCGGTCTTGTCACGGTGCCGGCCGGCTGGTGGTGGCCGCCGCAGGAGATGCACCTGCCGTTCGCGACCGGGCTGAGTGCCGCGATGAAATGGCTGACAGAAAGCGCTGCAATCGGGCCGGTGTCGGTCAAGGACCTGACCCGCGGCTTTGCCACCCTGATCGAAGCGCCCTACGAGGTCGTCAAGGTCCTGCTGGTCGAGGGCATTACCGAAGGCAAGGGTCGCCGCGCGACGACGATCATCCCGCCTCTGTCCTGGGTCGCAGTCACCGTGGCGGCAGTGGCGCTTGGTCATTACGCCCGCAACATCTGGCTGGGGCTCCTGGCTGGGGCGCTGATGGTCTATCTTGCCGTCTTCGGGCAATGGGACAGCGCGATGATCACGCTGGCCTCGATTGCCATCGCCGTGCCGTTGGGTGTGTTGGGCGGGCTGGCGCAAGGCATCGCGGTCTGGCGTTGGCCCTGGATCGAGCGGGTGATATCGCCGATCCTCGACCTGATGCAGACGATCCCGACCTTTGCCTTCCTGGTGCCGATCCTGGTCCTTTTCGGCTTTGGCCCGGTCGCGGCCCTGCTGGCCACGATAATCTATGCGATGCCGCCCATGGTGCGAGTGACCATCGTGGCCCTGCGCGCCGTGCCGTCCGAGATCGTGGATTTTGCCAACATGGCAGGCTGCACTCCCTGGCAGCGGATGCGCAAGGTCATGCTGCCCGTGGCCCTGCCGGACCTGATGGTCGGGGTAAATCAGGTCATCATGCTGAGCCTCAACATGGTGATCATCGCCTCGATGATCGGGGCCGGGGGTCTTGGCGCGGATGTGCTGGAAAGCTTGCGTCGGCTGAACATCGGCGGCGGGATCGAGGCGGGGCTGGCGATCACGGCACTTGCCGTGGTGCTGGATCGGCTGGGACGGGCCATGTCGGAACGTGTGGCTCAAGTCGAACTGCGGCAGGGCAACTGGTGGAAGCGGCACCCGCGCACGACGCTGGTGCTGGTCGTTTCCGTGGCAACTGGCGCGCTGGGATATCTGATGCCGTTCCTGCAGGACTGGCCAAAGGAATGGCAGATCACCACCAAGTCCTTCTGGTCCGACCTGATCGAATACATCAACATCAACTACTTCGATCAGCTTGAAGCGGTGCGCGTCTGGTTCCTGGAAGCGCTTCTCCTGCCGGTCAAGCGCTTCTTTCTGGCGCTTCCCTGGCCCTTCCTTCTGGCAGTCCTGACCCTGGCTGGCTGGCGGCTTGGCGGGGTGCGGCTTGCGGCGCTGGTGCTGGCGCTGGGTCTTTTCATCGCCGCGACGGGCCTTTGGGAGCAGGCGATGATCACAGTCTATCTTTGCGGGCTTTCAGTGGTGATCGCGATGCTGATCGGTGTGCCGCTTGGGACCCTGGCCGCGTCGAACGAGACAGCGGGCAAGGTGATCGGTGCGGTCGTCGACACGCTGCAGACGCTGCCCTCTTTCGTCTATCTCATCCCGGTGGTGATGCTGTTCCGCGTTGGCGATTTCAGTGCGATGATCGCAGTCGTCCTCTTTGCGCTGGTGCCCGCGGTGAAATACACCGCGCATGGGTTGCGGTCGGTTCCGACCGAACTGATTGAGGCGGGGGTCGTCTGCGGCTGCACGAAGGTCCAGACCCTTCGCAAGATCCGGCTGCCGATGGCCCTGCCGATGATCCTTCTTGGGCTGAACCAGACGATCCTTCTTGCCCTGTCGATGCTTGTCATCACCGCCCTTGTCGGCACCCGCGACCTTGGGCAAGAGGTCTACGCTGCCCTTGCCACAGCCGATGTCGGGCGCGGCCTCGTGGCCGGGTTCGCCGTCGCGGCCATTGCCATCATCGCCGACCGGCTGATCGGAGC
>JBGSVS010000373.1:0-3012 GCA_041752895.1 Tabrizicola sp. | reverse complement strand
GCCGCCGGATGCCGTCTTCCAGCGCCCCTGCCGTCAGCTCGCGGCCCGTGGGGCCATCGATCATGACCACCCGATCCGGGTCGCCTTGCAAACCGCGAAGGACGCGCTCAGTGATGCTTTCGCCGGTGAGGGTGATCGGCGGATACGGGCTGGTGTAGATCATGGCGTCCTCCCCTATTCAGGGAAGGATACCATGTTTCCGGTCGAAAAGTTTCAGCCGCGCGCCATCAGCCCAGCGCGTCGTTGCACCGCTGACAGGTGCCGGGATGCCTGTGCGAGCCCACATCCGGCAGCACCCGCCAGCAGCGTCCGCACTTCTGACCCTTGGCAGGTTCGAACACCACCGCCACCTGCGGCACGTCGGCCAAGGCGAAGGCCCCGTCTGGCACCGGTTTGGTCGACAGCCAGACGCAGGATGTGATGCAGACCTCCTCGAAGGACACCGTCTCCAGCAGCGCCATCATCTCGGGCGTCACGAACACCTCGGGCGCTGCTTCCAGGCTGGAGCCGATCACCTTCGCCGTCCGCTGCACCTCCAGCGCGCCCGTCACCACACGGCGGACCTCGCGGATCGTCTCCCACTTCGACGCCAGCGCCTCATCCCGCCACGCGTTGGGCGTCTCGGGGAAGTCGACCAGATGGACCGAGCTCTCCTCCCCCGGGAACCGCTCCAGCCAGACCTCCTCCATCGTGAAGACCAGCACCGGCGCCAGCCAGGTGGTCAGCCGGTGGAACAGGATGTCCAGCACCGTCCGGCAAGCCCGCCGCGTCAGGCCGGTCGGCGCATCGCAGTAAAGCGAGTCCTTGCGGATGTCGAAATAGACCGCCGACAGGTCACTGGTGCAGAAGGTGAACAGCTTCTGGAACACGCCCTGGAAGTCGTACTTGGCATAGCCCTCGCGGACCTCGGCATCCAGTTCCGCCAGCCGGTGCAGCACCCAGCGCTCCAGCTCCGGCATCTGGGCGTGGTCCACCCGCTCCGCCTCCGAGAACCCGGCCAAGGCCCCCAACATATACCGCATGGTATTGCGCAACCGGCGATAGCTGTCGGCGACACCTTTCAGGATCTCCTTCCCGATGCGCAGGTCCACGGTGTAGTCCGACTGCGCCACCCAAAGCCGCAGGATATCCGCACCATACTCGCCGATCACCTCTTGCGGGGCGGTGGTGTTGCCCAACGATTTGGACATCTTCATGCCCTTCTCGTCCAGCGTGAAGCCGTGGGTCAGCACACCCCGATACGGCGCCCGCCCCTTGGTCCCGCAGGCCTGCAGCATGGAGGAATGGAACCACCCGCGATGCTGATCAGTGCCTTCCAGATAGAGGTCCGCCAACCCGTCCGGCGACCCGTCTTCACGGTCGCGCAGGACGAAAGCATGAGTCGAGCCGCTATCGAACCAGACGTCCAGAACGTCAAAGACCTGTTCATAATCCTGCGCGTTCACCACGCCATCCAGCATCCGCTCCTTGAAACCTTGCACATACCAGACATCGGCGCCCTCAGCCTCGAACGCCGCCTTGATCCGAGCGTTCACTTCGGCGTCGCGCAACAGGAAGTCCGGATCGGTCGGCAAGGCCCCCTTCTTCACGAAACAGGTCAGCGGCACGCCCCAGGCCCTTTGCCGCGACAGCACCCAATCCGGCCGCGCTTCGATCATCGAGTGCAGGCGGTTCCGGCCCGTGGAGGGCGTCCACTCCACCAGCTGATTGATCGAATTCAGCGCCCGCGTACGGATCGTCTGGCCATAGGTCGACATCCCGTCATCCAGCGTCTTGTCGATGGCAACGAACCACTGCGGAGTGTTGCGATAGATGACCGGAGCCTTGGACCGCCAGCTATGCGGGTAGGAGTGCTTCAGCTTCGCCTTGGCAAAAAGCGCCCCCGAGTACGCGAGCTGCTTGATGACCGACACGTTCGCCGGCCCCTCTTTCCCGTCCGAAGTGATGATGTGCTGCCCGCCGAACAGCGGAAGGTTCGCACGATACGACCCATCCGCCTCGACGTTATAGGTCATCGGCAGCCCGAACTTCACGCCCAGCTGATAGTCGTCATCGCCGTGGGAGGGCGCCGTATGCACGAACCCCGTCCCCGCATCGTCGGTGACATGATCGCCCGGGAGCATGGGGACGTCGTAGTCCCATTCGCCGTTACCACCTTCAACGCCGCGGAACGGGTGGGCCATGCTCATGATCAATTGCGGGGATGCATCGCCCAGCAACCGGTATCCTTGCTCGTCAAGCTTCGCTGCGCCGAAGACTGACGCGGCCAGTTTCTTCGCAACAATAAGCTTTTCGCCAGATTTAAGCTGAGCATCCGGCGGAAGATCGGCTGTGACTTCAAAGACGCCGTACTCAATCGCAGGATTGAATGCGACTGCACGGTTCTGGGGAATGGTCCAAGGTGTGGTGGTCCAGATAAGCACCGACGAACCGTCCATAAGGGTCGAAGTCCTCTGAACTTGTTCCACATGGGTATCGTCAACTGGCCGAGGATCGCCGTTAGCGATAAACTCTCCGATGGCTCCAAAGAAGCGATCAAGTTTGAACCGCACCCAGACCTGATGGCTGGTATGGTCGTGATACTCCACCTCCGCCTCGGCCAACGCGGTCTTCTCGACAGGAGACCACATCACCGGCTTCGAGCCCTGGTACAGCGACCCATTCATGACGAACTTCATGAACTCGTCCGCGATCACCGCTTCGGCGTGGTAGTCCATCGTCAGGTACGGATTGTCCCACTTCCCCGTGACCCCCAGCCGCTTGAACTCCTCGCGCTGGACGTCGATCCAGCCCTCGGCGAACTTGCGGCACTCCTGCCGGAAGGCCACCGTATCCACGTCATCCTTGTTAAGGCCCTTGGCGCGGTACTGCTCCTCGATCTTCCACTCGATGGGCAGGCCGTGGCAGTCCCAGCCCGGGACGTAGTTGGAATCGAAACCGCGCATCTGGAAGGAGCGCGTGATCACATCCTTCAGCACCTTGTTGAGCGCATGGCCGATGTGGATGTTGCCA
>JBGSVS010000372.1:0-2246 GCA_041752895.1 Tabrizicola sp. | reverse complement strand
CGGGGGTGGGGGGACCCCGTATGAAATCCTTTCCAAACGGTAAACGCCCGCGGACATCCTTATGTTTCCAAATCGAAATCCAGAAATGTCCACCGTGGACAGATCACGGCACAGGCGTCCACATCACGTCCTCGATCCGGGGGGCTCCCGTGGCCAACATCACCACCCGGTCGAACCCCATCGCGATTCCCGCCGCCGGGGGCATCCCCTCCAGCGCCGCCAGGAAATCCTCGTCCAGCGGGTAGCTCTCCCCATAGACCCGGGCCTTCTCCGCCATCTCCGCCTCGAACCGCCGCCGCTGCTCGCCGGCATCCGTCAGCTCCCCGAACCCGTTTGCCAGCTCCACCCCGCAGGCATAGACCTCGAACCGCTCCGCCACCCTTGCATCCCCCGGCACCCGCCGCGCCAGCGCCGCCTCGGCGGCAGGATACCGGTCCAGGATCGTCACCCGCCCCATCCCAAGCTTCGGCTCCACCTTCTCGCACAACACCCGGCTCAGCATGTCCGACCAGGTGTCATCCCCCGCCCGCCGCACCCCGATCCGGTCCAACTCAGCCCCGAGGGCGCCCGTATCCGTCGACCCGTCCGCACGGATCGACCCCATCAGGTCCACCCCCGCATGGACCCGGAAAGCTTCGGCCACCGACACCCGCTCCGGCTCCTCGAAGGGATCGCTGGTCCGATCCCTGAACCGGAGGGCCGATGCCCCTGCCTCCCGCGCAGCAAGCCGCAGGAAGGCCATCGTGTCGGCCATCAGGACCTCGTAGCCCTCCCCCACCCGGTACCATTCCAGCATCGTGAACTCCGGGCTGTGCAGCGCCCCCCGCTCCCGGTTCCGCCAGACGTGGGAGAACGCGTGGATCCGCACCTCCCCCGCCGCCAACAGCTTCTTCATCGCGAACTCGGGCGAGGTGTGGAGATACATCCGCCGCCCCTGCCCATCATTCCCGATCGCCTCGGTCGCGAAGCCGTGCAGGTGCGCCTCGTTTCCCGGGCTGATCGCCAGCGCGGCGGGGTCGACCTCGGTGAACCCTTCCCCCGCAAGCCAACCCCGGATCGCCGCCTGGATACGGTTGCGGGTCAGAAGAAGCGGGCGGCGGTCGGCGTGGCGGGAGGGGCTCCACCAGGGGGTGGACTGGGGTGACGAGGGATTCATCTGGAAATTCCGGTTCGGATCGGTTACGGGCGCGGGCAGATGCCGGTCGCTGAAGGACCGGTCCCCGTTACAACAAGGACCCGACCTTTGAAAGTCATCGCCTCCTCGCTCCGCAAGGGCAACGTCGTTGAAATGGAGGGTCGGCTCTACGTCGTCCTCACCGCCTCGAACTTCCACCCCGGCAAGGGCACGCCCACCACGTCCGTCGACATGCGCCGGATTTCGGACGGGACCAAGGTTTCGGAGCGGTGGCGGACGACCGAGATGGTCGAGAAGGCCACCGTCGACGAGCGGGAGTATGACTTCCTTTATGAGGACGGCGAGGGCTTCCACTTCATGGACCCGATCAGCTACGATCAGGTCGTGGTGACCGAGGACGTGCTGGGGGCCAACAAGGTCTACCTGCAGGAAAGCATGCGCTGCTATGTGAAGACCTTCGACGGGGTTCCGATCGCGATGGAAGTGCCGCAGAAGATCACCGTCGAGATCCTGGAGACCGAGCCGGTCACCAAGGGGCAGACGGCCTCGTCGTCCTACAAGCCGGCAGTAGTTCAGAACGGGCTGCGGGTGATGGTTCCCCCACATATCGGGCCGGGCGTGCGGATCGTCATCAACACTGATGACGACTCGTACGTGGAACGCGCCAAGGACTAATCTGTCCACGGTGGACAATCCGCGATGGTCTTGACTTATCAAGGACTTGGTCGCGGACGTTAGGGATTTGGAAAGGTTTTGAAAGGCACGCTTCCGGGCGTGCCTTTTTGCTTTGCCGGGGGCCTCGAAGGACTATGCTGGGGGCCACAAGGGAGGCCCGCATGCCAAGCGACCATGACGCCTACAAACCCGCCGAGATCGCGGCACTGATCGAGACGGCGGGGGTGGCAAAGTCGGCACTACCCTTGCACCGGATGGCGACGCTGGCACTGCTGGCAGGGGCATTCATCGGCTTTGGCGCCGCCTTCTGGTGCATCGCGATGGCGGGCGCCGACCCGGGGTTCGGGCCGCACCGCGTGCTGGGCGGCGCAGTCTTTTCGCTGGGTCTGATCCTTGTCGTCGTGGGCGGGGCGGAGCTTTTCACCGGCAACGCGCT
>JBGSVS010000371.1:0-3760 GCA_041752895.1 Tabrizicola sp. | reverse complement strand
CGGGCCTTGGTGCCGATCTCGGTCATCAGGTCGGTGAACTGGCCGTCCATTGCGCTTCCTTTCCGTCCGGGCGGCGGAGTTTTCGAGAACTCCGCGCCGGAAATTTCAAAATTTCCGGTCCGATCTCTTTGAAGAAATCGGGTCCCTCAAACCACCATGTCGTCCCGATGCACCAGCGCCGCGCGGCCCTGGTAGCCGAGGATCGCCTCGATCTCGCCCGACCGGTGCCCGGCGATCTTGCGGGCTTCCGCCGAAGTATAGCGCACGAGGCCCTTGCCGAGAACCACGCCCTCGGGCGACAGGATCGCCACCGGCTCACCACGTCCAAAACTGCCGGTTACCTTGGTAACGCCCGCCGGAAGCAGGCTTTTTCCGGCGCGCAGGGCGGTGACTGCACCAGTGTCAAGCAGCAGCTCACCGCGCGGTTTCATCGCGTTGATCCAGCGCTTGCGGGCGAGCTGCGGGTCGGCAGAGGGGACAAACCAGGTGCGTGTCGCCCCTTCGGCCAGCGCCTTCAGGGGGCGCAGGGTAGAGCCCTCCATGATCGCCATGGCGCAGCCGCCCGCGACGGCGGTCTTGGCCGCCAGCAGCTTGGTCTTCATGCCGCCCTTCGACAGACCCGAGATCGGGTCGCCCGCCATCGCCTCGATCTCCGGAGTGATTGTGCCGACCACGTCAAAGCGGGTGGCGCTGGGGTCTTCCTTCGGGTTGGCGGTGTAAAAACCATCGACGTCCGACAGCAGGATCAGCTGGTCCGCACCGGCGGTCACCGCGATCTGCGCGGCCAGGCGGTCGTTGTCGCCAAAGCGGATTTCGTCAGTGGCCACCGTGTCGTTCTCGTTCACGATCGGCACGACGCCGAGGCCCAGAAGCGTTTCCATCGTGGCGCGGCTGTTCAGGTAGCGGCGGCGGTCCTCGGTATCCTCCAGCGTCACCAGCACCTGCGCGGTGGTGATGCCGTGGGGGGCCAGGACTTCCTCATAGGCGCGGGCGAGGCGGATCTGGCCGACGGCGGCGGCGGCCTGGGACTGTTCCAGCGTCAGGACCCCGTCGCCGAGGTTCAGGACCTTGCGACCCAGCGCGATGGAGCCGGAGGAGACCAGCACGACATCGGTGCCACGCGACTTCGCCTCGACCACGTCAAGGGCGAGGGCGGAGAGCCAGTTCTGTTTCAGGCCGGTCTTGCGGTCAACCAGCAGCGCCGAGCCGATCTTGACGACCAGCCGTTTGGCGGTGCGGATGTCGGGGGCCGACCGGGTCAGGTCCGAACTTATGGCTGCCACGGCGTGGTCTCCTGAACCGGGGCCTCCGCCGTGATGGTGGCGTAAAGCGCGCGCAGAACCTCTGGCAGGCCTTTACCCGAGACGCCGGAGATGACGTAGACCGGGCCGCCGGAGGCTTTCTCCAAAGCGCGGCGGCGGTCGGTGATCTGCTTGGCGTCCATCGCATCGGTCTTGTTCAGCGCGACAATGCGGGCCTTGTCGCCCAGAACTTCAGAATAAGCTTCAAGTTCGGTCACGATGGTCTTGAAATCCTTCGTGATTGTCGAAGACGTCCCGTCGACAAGATGCAAAAGAACCTTGCAACGTTCGACATGGGCGAGGAACTGGATGCCAAGGCCTCGGCCCTCGGAAGCACCCTCGATCAGGCCGGGAATGTCGGCCATGACGAATTCGTGGCCGTCAATCCCAACGACGCCGAGGTTGGGGACGAGGGTGGTGAAGGGATAGTCCGCGATCTTCGGACGCGCGTTCGACACGGCGGCAAGGAAGGTGGATTTTCCCGCGTTCGGCAGGCCCACAAGGCCCGCATCGGCGATCAGCTTCAGGCGCAGCCAGATCGTGCGCTCGATGCCCTCTTGCCCCGGGTTCGCACGGGCGGGGGCCCGGTTGGTCGAGGATTTGAACCGCAGGTTCCCCCAGCCGCCATTGCCGCCTTCTGCAAGGCAGACGCGCTGGCCGACTACGGTGAGGTCGGCAAGGACGGTTTCTTCGTCCTCGTCCAAGATCTCGGTCCCGAGGGGAACCTTCAGCACGATGTCGTCGCCGGTCTTGCCGGTCTTCTGGCTGCCCATGCCCGGCTGGCCGGATTTGGCGAAGAAATGCTGCTGGTAGCGGTAGTCGATCAGGGTGTTCAGGCCTTCGACTGCCACCGCGTAAACGCTGCCGCCATGGCCGCCGTCGCCGCCGTCGGGGCCGCCGAATTCGACGAACTTCTCGCGCCGGAACGACACGCAGCCGGCCCCGCCGCCGCCAGAGCGGATGTAGACGCGGGCAAGGTCGAGGAACTTCATACGGAACGGCTTTCGGGCAGGGTCAAAGCGCGGGGATACAGGAAGCGGGGCGGATGCTCAAGCGGCGGCCGGTTTGCCGCAGGGCCTTGAAGGCGGTGGTGGGGGGGCCTAGTGTCCCGGCCAAGACGAAAGGGTTCAGCGGATGGCCACGAAGCGCAGCATTTTCGAAGAGGTCGGGACGGAGCAGAAGCCTGCAATGGCCCCCGAAGGCGGTGGCATCGACGCCCGGCCCAAGGGTGCGCGACGCGGCATCCGGCTGTGGCTGGTGGCGCTTTTCCTGCTGGTCGCGACGATGATCGCTGTGGGCGGGCTGACGCGGCTGACGGATTCGGGGCTGTCGATCACCGAGTGGAAGCCGGTCACGGGAGCCTTGCCGCCCATGGACGACGCAAGCTGGCAGTCCGAGTTCGAGAAGTACCAGGCGATCCCGGAATACCAGTTGCAGAACAAGGGGATGTCGCTGGAGGCCTTCAAGACGATCTACTGGTGGGAATGGGGGCATCGGCAGCTTGGGCGGCTGATCGGCCTTGTCTGGTTCGTGGGCTTTGTGGGTTTTGCGCTGACGAAGGCGATACCTCCGGGCTGGACCGGGCGGCTGATCCTGCCGGGGGTCCTTGGCGGAGTGCAGGGCGCGGTGGGATGGTGGATGGTGTCCTCGGGTCTGTCGGGGACGATGCTGGACGTCGCCTCTTACCGGCTCGCGCTGCATTTGGGACTGGCGTTCGTCATCCTCGGTGTGCTTGCGTGGTATGTCTTCCTGCTGGGCCGCAGCGAGGCCGAGCTGATGACAGCGCGGCGCGGGCGGGAAGCAAAGCTGTTCGGCCTGTCGACGGGCCTCATGCATTTCGCTTTCCTGCAGGTCGTGCTGGGCGCGCTTGTGGCCGGGATCGACGCAGGCCGCGCCTTTCCAACCTGGCCCCTGATGAACGGGCAGTTCTTCCCGGCGGACGCTTTCTATGTGCCGGACGGCAATGGGGGCAGTCTGCCAGTCTGGCATGCGTTCTTTGAGAACGCCGGTCTCGTGCAGTTCATCCACCGGATGTCGGGGTATCTGCTGTTCGCTTTCGGCGTCGTGGTCTGGCTGCGCGGGCGGAAGTCCAGCTATCAGGCGACGCAAGCTGCTTTCCATCAGGTCATGGCGATGCTTGTCGTCCAGATGGCCCTTGGCATTGCGACGGTCTTGACCGTGGCGCATGTCCATGTTGCGATCACCCACCAGATCGGCGCGGTGATCCTTTGGGTGCTGATCCTGCGGGCGCGGCATCTTTCGCAATACCCCGTGGCGGGGTCGATCCGGGAAGGCACGGCATGAGCACGTTCGATGATCTGATGGCGTTTCAACGCCAGACCGAGGCCTTGGCGCAGGTGGCCGGGCGGCTGGGCTGGGACCAGGAAACGGTGATGCCCGAGGGGTCGGCCGGGCAGCGGTCCGAAGAGATGGGCGCGCTGGAGGCGGTGCTTCATGCC
>JBGSVS010000370.1:0-4080 GCA_041752895.1 Tabrizicola sp. | reverse complement strand
TGGTGACCCCGCCTGCCGCCGCCGCAAGACCCGCCGAGCGGAAGCTTTCCCGGTGCCGTTCCCCGGGTTCGCCGATCTTGACGCCCAGGTCGACGATGCCGGGGGCAACGCATTTGCCGCCGCAATCGATGACCTGCGCCCCCTTCGGGGCCTTCTCGTCGCGGGTCAGGATCACGCCGTCCTTGACCGTCAGGCTGCCGGTGGCGTCCGTCCCCGCCTCGGGGTCGATCAGGCGCGCGTTGGTGAAGTGAAGCGTGGTCATGTCCGGTCCGTCCGAAGGTGAGGGAGGGTATGCGACGGCGCGGGCGGCTTGTCCACTGTTACCCAAGCGCAAGCCAGAGTGCCGAGGCCGCCGTCAGGACCAGAGCCATCCCCAGAAGGACGAAGGCCAAGGTGGGCCGCTGCGGCGTGCGGTCCGGGGGGATGTCGGGCGTCACATGGCCTTGGGCTGCGACTGTGGGCAGGGGTTCGAAATGCACCGGAGGGCGTTCCTCGACATAGGTGCCGACCAGGGTCAGACGGGGGTCGGGCGCAAGTGTCACCGCGCGGCCATGCAGCGCCTTGGACAAAAGGATGAGGACCGGCCCCCGCAGGGCATCAAGCCGGGCCGGGTCAGGGATGGCGGCAGACGGGACGCCCAGCCCCTCGACCAAGTAGCCGGAAAGACCCACGTCGGCGAGGTCATCGATGTCGAAGATTTCCACGAAGGCGGGGTCGAGGTGGGGGTCGCCCAGAAGCTCGGTTGCAAGGCGGGCCTTGTCGCGCTGCAGGTCGTCGGCGGTCAGCTTGGCGGTGAAGACATGGACGCCGTCGCGGTCATGGGCGGGAATTGTCAGTTTCATCGGTGCGTCGTGATCCGGTTGGCAGTAGCGGCGGGGTCGGCCTGATACTTGATGAGATGGCGGTCCCCTGTCGTCGTGGTGATCTGGACCGAGCCGAGGAAGGGCTTCGCGGACCGGACCTGTGCCAGCGGGATCGCGCGTCCGCCGGGGCCGAGAAGGCGGCGGTCGGTCAGCCGCCAGACTTCGGCCAGCGCCTCGGAGGCGAGGTAGGCTGCCCGTGCCCCGATGGCAAGCACCGCGCCCAACGGTCCCGCGACCGGGTAGGGGTTGCCTTGCCACAGCAGGAACAGCCCCGCTGCCGCGCCAAGGACCACGGCCATGATCAGGTGACTGCGCCAGTAGGCGATGCGGTCGGCGCGAAACTCGACCAGGACCGTCTCGCCCTCCTGCAGGGGCGTGACCAGCCCAAGGATCGGGTCGGGCGCAATCCGGGCCATCAGGCGATCCAGACGATGACGATGGTGAAGATCGCTATGAAGATCAGGGCGGCGGTGGCCACCATGCCGCCGATGCGCGCGTCGGACTTGGGGGGCTTGCGGTCGGGGGTCATTGGGTTTTGCCTTGCAGGTCGCGGATCATCAGGAACACCTTCTCAGCCTCGGCAATGTTTTCAAAGCCCGCTTTCGTCGTGCCAAGGTCACCGTCCGAGTCGCGTTCTTGCCGGGCGTGCACCCAGACCGTGCTGGCGCGCTTGCCGCGTTCCAGTTCCAAGGCGGTGTCGGGCAGGATCGGGTAGACCTTGAGGCTGGGGAACCGCCCCTGCCGGATGACATAGGCGGCGCGGTTGGACAGCACATAGCGGACGTTGCGGTGGGCGGTGCGGGTTTCGATGATCGGGCCGAAGACGAGGAAGGCCCCGAAGGCGGCGAAGGGCAGGGAGAAGGCGGTGGTGACCAGCGCGTTGCCTCCGTCCGGGACGGTCGCGGCCTGCGGGTAGAGGAGGAGGCTGTAGAAGAAGAGCGAGACGCCGATGACCAGGAAGGGCAGGCCGAAGAGCATCAGGAAGAACGTCAGCCGGCGGCGGTGAAAGCCGGGGACGGGGGCGCCTTCCCAGAGGAGGGTTTCATCGGGGCGGAGGGGGAGGGGGGTCACGAGTGTGGCCCGTCGGGAACGTCCAATCGATGACTGTCGTTGCCGTTCCAGTGTGCAGAATGGCTGATCAGCCTCTCGAGGTCGTCGTCATGCAAAGACAGGAACACGATTGGCCCAAAGGCGATTGAACCGAACCACTTTCGGACGGCAACTTGGTCTTTCCGGTCGCTCGAAAACTTGGCAGACTGAAATCTGTCGAACGGATTGGAGCGCAACTTCAGGGCTTGGGACTTGGTCAACCCGTAGAATTCCTGAAGAAGCCCGCTCGCGTGCAGAAGGAAACTGAACCAAAGAAGAGGGATGTAAATGGCTGCCGCCACGAGCCCAAGCCATGGCCAGAAGTATAGCTTCCGGCAGACCTTACTTGGGCGGTCACCGCACATATCAGTAGGGGAGATACCCGCAAAGAAGAAGTATAGTCCAACCGAGGCGATCAGAAGCATAACGCCCGTCCGAAATGAGTTTCGCAAGATCAGTCGCGATAGCTTTGGCGATCCCGTCCAGATCAAAGCCTCAGTCTTGGGCAGAAATCGTTTCAGCTTCTCGCGCTGCACCTCGCCCCTTCTATTCGTCGTCAGAGCGAGGCCTTCCCTCACACCATCATCCCCACGATCTTCCGCCCCCGCTCGGCCCGCAGGTTCCGCGCCAGCAGGTCCATGCAGGCCATCCGCACGGCGACGCCCATCTCCACCTGGTCCTGGATCACTGACCGGTTGATGTCGTCGGCGAGGTCCCCGTCAATCTCAACCCCCCGGTTCATCGGGCCGGGGTGCATCACGATGGCCTCGGGCGAGGCGTAGGACAGTTTCTCGGCGTCCAGACCGTAGCGGTGGTAGTATTCGCGTTCCGAGGGGATGAAGCCGCCATCCATCCGCTCTTTCTGAAGCCGCAGCATCATCACCACGTCCGCGCCCTTCAGGCCTTCACGCATGTCGTCGAACAGCTCGCAGCCGAAGTCCTCGACGCCCGAGGGCATCAGGGTCGGCGGGGCGATCAGGCGCAGGCGGTTTTCCATTTTCCCGAGCAGGATCAGGTTACTACGTGCGACACGGGAATGTGCGATGTCCCCGCAGATGGCGATGGTCAGCCGCTGGATGCGTCCCTTGGCGCGGCGAATGGTTAGCGCGTCGAGGAGCGCCTGCGTCGGATGCTCATGCCGCCCGTCGCCCGCGTTCAGGACGGCGCAATCCACCTTCTGCGCCAACAGGTTCACCGCCCCCGATGACCCGTGGCGCACCACCAAAAGGTCTGGATGCATCGCGTTCAGCGTCATCGCTGTGTCGATCAGCGTCTCGCCCTTCTTCACCGACGAATTTGCCACCGACATGTTCATCACATCTGCGCCCAGCCGCTTGCCGGCGAGTTCGAAGGAGGACTGCGTGCGGGTCGAGTTCTCGAAGAAGAGGTTGATCTGCGTCATCCCGGCCAGCACGTCTGACTGCTTGACCGTGCGGCGGTTCATCTCGACGTAGCGGTCGGCAAGGTCGAGGACGGTGGTGATCTCCAGGGGGGCGAGGTGTTCGATCCCCAGCAGGTGGCGGGCGCGGAAGGCCATGGTCGTCCTCTTGTCCGGTTTCACTCTCTATCGCAAAGGCCGGGCATCCCGGCAAGCGGCTCGTCGAAGCCTTCGGCACTCCTCGCTGTCTTCCGACGAGACGCCGAAGGCGCACGAGGAGGCATGCTTGGGGAGGCGTCACTTGCGCTTCGGGTGCTCTTCCAGCCGTGGCATGATCTCGACGAAGTTGCAGGGCCGGTGGCGGCTGTCGAGCTGGGGTTTCAGGATCTCGTCCCAGGCATCGCGGCAGGCGCCGGGAGAGCCGGGCAGGGCGAAAAGATAGGTACCCCCCGCCACGCCCCCGGTCGCGCGGCTTTGCACGGCGCTGGTGCCGATCTTCTGCATCGAGACGATGGTGAAGACGGTGCCGAAGGCCTCGATCTCTTTCTCATAGACCTCGCGGTGGGCTTCCACGGTGACATCCCGGCCCGTCAGGCCCGTGCCGCCGGTGGTCAGGATCACATCAACTTCGGGGTCGGCGATCCACTGGCGCAGGCGGGCGACGATGGCCGGGCGGTCGTCGGGAACGATCCCCCTGTCGGCCAGCACATGCCCGGCCTCGGCCAAGCGGTCGACCAGCGTATCGCCGGA
>JBGSVS010000369.1:0-1823 GCA_041752895.1 Tabrizicola sp. | reverse complement strand
GGCACGGGCGAGGTGCCGGGCCCAGGCCTCGGTCAGCGCGGGGTCGCTTGACAGCCTATCGCGGAATCGCGCCACGGGCAGGGTTGCAAGCGTGGCTGGCTCCAGCGCCTCGGCATCGCAATGGTAGAGGGTCGACCAGACGGAGGCTTCGGCCAGGACGTCTCCCGCCCCGGCGGATTGTAGCCGGAGCGTCGCGCCATCGGTGGCGCGGCGCAAAAGCGCCACCCGGCCAGCCAGGACAAGGTGCAGCGAGGTCACGGAATCGCCCGTCAGGAACAGGGCCTGACCGCGATCAAGCTGCATCGAAGAGGCGCCACCGAAAAGAAGCTGAACAGCGTCTGACATGATCGCGATCATATGCCGGACGGCCTGAGGATGCGAGAGAAGGCTGCAATCAAACCGAGGAAAAGCCCATGCGCACAATTGTTCTGGCCCTTGCCTTGTCCTGGCCGCTGCTGGTCGGAGCCGAGACCGTTTCACCCTATGCCGGAATGGAAGGGCGCGAGATCAAGGCGTTGTCCGAGACGGACATCGAAGAGCTTCGGCGCGGCAGTGGTTGGGGTCTGGCGTTGGCGGCCGAGTTGAACGGCGCGCCGGGACCTGCGCATCTGTTGGAGCTGAAAGATCAGATCGGACTTTCGGCAGAGCAGATTGCCGCGGTTGAGGTGATTTTCGCGGCGATGAAGGGTGAGGCGGTTCCAGCGGGCGAACGGCTGATCGAAGCGGAGGCCGCCATCGAGGCCGCTTTCCGCGCCGGAGGTGTGGCAGAGGCTGACCTTCGCGCCCTGATCGATGCCGCCGAGGCGGCGCGGGCCGAGTTGCGGTTCATCCATCTGAAACGTCATCTGGAGACGCCGCCACTGCTGAGCCCCGAACAGATCGCGCGCTACAACGAATTGCGTGGCTACGGCGCGGCGGACCCCTGCGCCACAGTGCCGGAAGGGCATGATCCGGCGATGTGGAAAAAGCATAACGGCTGCGAGTAATCCGCTGGCGGGAGCCCCCCACCCCCATCCCCTCCCCACGAGGGGGAGGGGATGAACGGATGGAAAGCGGTGCGCTATTCGCCTGCGGCTTCGCGGGCGATGTCGTCCAGAAGGGTCTGCACCTCTTGCATCGCGCCGTCGGGCAAGTGGCGGTAGCCGATGGCAACCTGGCCTTCACGGTCGGTGACGAAGATGCCGTAGGGGCAGTGCGCAATGTTCATCGGGTCGGCCTCCATCACCTTGCGTGACAGGACCGCCGAGCAGAACAGGAACACGTCGGCATTGTCGAAGACCGTGACATCGCTGCCGACATCGGCGCCGGTGCGGTTCAGCATCTCGCCGACGTGGCTTTGGTAGTCGATCACCAGCCCCTTGCCGACGATGGCGGTCTCGACCGCGAAGGTGGCGTCCTCGAAGCTTCCGTCGAAGGGATAGGTCGTGGCGTCCTGTGCCTGAGCCATGCCGGTGCCAAGGGCAATGATCAGCGTCGTTGTTCCCAGTCTCATCATCATGAACCTCCCAGAGTGGACGCTGCCCGCGGTGGCAGCTTTCAGGCCTCTGCCGCGAAACGATAGCCGGTATCGGCACGCTCCACCCGGCCGATCCCGCCGGAGGGCAGGTGATAGCCGATGATCGCGTGGCCATCGGTGGCCAGCCGGTCCAGAAGCGAAACCCGGGTCGCGGCGGCAAGGTCCTTGTCCTGATCCGAACCGCTTGCCCATTCCGGTCGCTCGAAGGCGACATGGTGGTTCCCGATGCAGTCGCCCAGCACCATGGCCGGGGTCGGCCCGGCGATCTCGAAGGCCAGGTGGCCGGGGGTGTGGCCGGGGGTCAGGC
>JBGSVS010000368.1:0-5270 GCA_041752895.1 Tabrizicola sp. | reverse complement strand
CCGCGACACCCGCAGCGAAAACCTGCGGGCGCGGGCGGACCGCTTCAGATGCACCTCGACAGGCGGCGAGCCGGGCAGGACGGCCATGGAATCCCTTTGAAACCTTGTGCGAACATAGTCCCTTCGTCCGGCACACAAAAGGCTTTGACAGTCGCCTGCACCTGTGGCAAGCGGCTGCTTTCTTAGCTCGTGCAGCACACGAAGGGATCACCATGCCCAAAGCAGAATGGGGCACGAAGCGCATCTGCCCGACCACCGGCAAGCGCTTCTACGACCTGAACAAAAGCCCGATCGTCAGCCCCTACACGGGCGAGGTCGTGGACATCGAATCTGTCCGTCGCAAGATGGCCGCTTCGGTGATTTCGCGGGCCGTTCCCGAAAAGGATGACGATCCTCTGGTCGAGGATCTGGAAACCGAAGACGCTCTCCTGGAGGGCGGCGTTTCTGACGATACCGAGTTGGACGACGATCTTCTGGAAGACGATGCCGACGACAACGTCTCGCTTGACGACCTGGCCGACGTGCCGGGCGACGAGGAAGAGGTCTGAGGCGAAAAGCCTGGGTTTGCGGCGGATTTTCCGCTTGCACGCCCCGGCGGCCTAACCTAAACACCCCGCATCGCGGCGGTAACGGCGCGGTGCTTCTCTCCGGTGGGGTCATAGCTCAGATGGGAGAGCGCTTGAATGGCATTCAAGAGGTCGGGAGTTCGATCCTCCCTGGCTCCACCAAAGAGAGACTGAAAGCGGGGCGGTTCACACCGCCCCTTTTCATTTCCGGACCCCACTGTTCTGGACTGGCGCACGGCCCGTCGCTAACACTGTTTGCGACCACCTGAGGGGAATGCTGCAATGACGCCTTGGACCAGCCGACCGGAACACAGGATCGCGGATGAAGCCGCCCTGCGCAGCCTTTACCCCGCGACCCATGCCCTTGCTGCCCAGAAGTCGCTGACCGCACTTGACCCCCACGCGAGGGAGTTCATCCGGCGGTCGCCCTTCCTGACCATCGGCACGCAGAATCGCGACGGGAGGGCCGATGTCAGCCCGCGCGGCGATCCTGCCGGATTCGTTCAGGTGCTAGACGACCGAACTCTGGCGATCCCCGACCGGCCGGGGAACAACCGGCTGGACACGCTGTCGAATATCCTGGCAAACCCGAACGTGGGCCTTCTGTTTATGGTCCCCGGCTTTGACGATACGCTACGGATCAATGGCACCGCGACGCTGTCCACCGACCCCGACATTCTGCGCGGCATGGCGGTCAACGACCGGGTTCCGACGCTGGCCATCGTGGTGACGGTGGCCGAGGTCTTCCTGCACTGCGCCAAGGCTTTCCGCCGGTCGCGCCTCTGGGACCCCGAAGCGCGGCAGGACCGCAAGGAGATGCCGAGCCTGCTGAAGATGATCCTCGACCAGACGACCGGCGCGCCGCAGGACCCGGTCGAGATGGGGCGGATCGACGAGGGCCTGGAAGCGGACTACCGGTCCTCGATGTACTGACCTACTCGGCGGGCTGTGCGCCCCGGCGCCCTCCCGCCCGAGTCTTCGCGGGCCGAACTTTCTCGGGCCGATGCTCGGCATACCACTCGTGCCGCTTCTGGCGCTGCCAGAACCATGGCTTCGGATTGTCGGCCTTCGTCACAAGCATCAGCAGCGACGGGATGATGACCAGCGTCAGCACCGTGGCGAAGGCCAGGCCATAGACGATGGCCGACGACAGCGCGATCCACCATTGGGTCGACGGCGCGCCCATGGTCACCTCATGGCTCAGCAGTTCAAGGTTCAGCCCGAACGCGATGGGCAGCACCCCCAGGATCGCGGTCAGCGCGGTCAGAACCACGGGCCGGGCGCGTTCGCGGCAGGTCTGCAGGATCGCCTCGATCTTCGGTTTCCCCTCGCGTCGCAGCGTGTCGTAGGTGTCGATCAGCACGATGTTGTTGTTCACCACCACGCCGGCCAAAGCGATGACCCCGATCCCAGTCATCACCACGCTGAAGGGCTGACCCATGATCATCAGGCCAAGGAAGACGCCGATGGTCGACATGATGACGGCGGACAGAACCAGCCAGACCGAGGTGAAGTTGTTGAATTGCGCCAGCAGCACCGCGAAGATCAGGAAGATCGCAGCGACAAAGGCCTTTGACAGGAAGACCATCGCCTCGGCCTGTTCCTGATCCTCACCAGCAAGCTTCCAGCGGATGCCATACTGCTCAAGGTCTGCCGAATCCATCGCCGCAGTGATCTTGGCGTAGACCTGATCGGCCTGCACGCCTTCGCGAATGCCAGCCTGCACGGTCACCGTGCGCGACCCATCCAGCCGGGTCAGGGTGCCCGTGGTCGGTGCGGCCTTGCGGGTGACGAAGTTCGAGATCGGGACCGACCCCTCCGCCGTCTGGATGCGCAGCTGGTCCAGGGCCGAGATCGTGCGCTGATCCGCAGGCAGCCGCAGGACGATATCGACCGCGTCATCGGCCCCGGCGGGGCGGTAGTCCGATAGCTTCAGCCCGGAGGTCACCAGTTGCACCATGGCCCCCACCGTCGAGGGCGCGATGCCATAGCGCGAGGCGGCGTCCCGTTCGACCTGCAGCTCCCAGTCCACCCCGGGCGGCGGCAGGCCGTTCGAGATGTCGATCACGTCCGGCACTTGTGCCAACCGTGCGGCAACCTGTTGCGCCACCGCGTTCAAATTCGTCGGATCATCGGCCGAAAGCTGGATCTGGATCGCCTTGCCGGTCGGCGGCCCGGCCTGAGGCACCGAAACCTGGATGTCGACGCCCGGGATGCCGACCATCGCTTGCCGCAGGTCGGCAAGAATGGCATTCGCGTTCTTCCGCTCGCGCCAGTCGACGAATTCGTACTGGATCGTGCCGATCACGTCGGCATCGACGTCCTGCCCGTCGCCCCCACCAGACCCGGTGCGGGTGTAGATGGTCTCGATCCCCGGCCAGCCCAGGATGCGCGCCTCGGCCTGGGCGACCAGGGCGTCCTTTTCGGCGATGGACAGGTTGCCGCGCGCCTTGACGTAGAGGAGGCCGAATTCCGGTTCGACATTCGGGAAGAACTCGGTCCCCTTGCCGTATTGCGAATAGGCGTAAGGGACCGAAACCAGCAGCCCCAAGGCAAGGAACAGCATGATAACGGGGTGGCGCACGGCCTTGCCGACGACCCACATGTAGGCACCATCCTTGTGCTCGGGCGGGTGCTTGAACGGCTTGGCGATGATCGCGCCAAGGGTCGGCACGAAGATCAGCGCATAGAAAAGCGAGGCGGTCAGCGTCACGATCAGCGTGATCGGCATGTATTTCATGAACTCGCCGACGATGCCGGGCCAGAACAGCAGGGGCGAGAAGGCGGCGACCCGCGTCGTCGTGGCTGCGATGACCGGTCCGGCCATCTTGTGCGAGGCCATGGCAAAGGCTTCGCGCTTGTCCATCCCTTCGGACATCCGGCGTTCGGCGTATTCGGTGACGATGATCGCGTCATCGACCAGCATGCCCACGGCCAGGATCAGACTGAAGAGGACGACAAGATTGACCGTATAGCCCCACAGCGACAGGGCCAGCATCCCCATCAGGAACGACGCTGGGATCGCCAGCCCGATCAGGAGCGAGGCCCGCACCGACAGCGCGTAAAGGATGACGATGAACACCAGAATCACCGCCGTCAGAACCGAGTTCTGCAGGTCGAACAGCAGTTGCCGGATGTCCTTGGACTTGTCCTGGCTGAAGGTGACCACGGTGCCTTCCGGCAGAAGCTTGCGGAAATCCTCGGTGATCACCTTTATCTGGTCCACCGTCTCGATGAGGTTCGCGCCGGTGCGCTTTGACACCTCGATGGCGATGGCGGGCGATCCGTTCAGGCGGGTGACGGTCTCGGGCTCTTTCAGGGTGGGCAGGATATCGGCGATGTCGCGGACGCGGACGGTGGCGGTTCCGGTGGACACGACGGGCAGGTTCGCCACATCCTCGATCGTCTCCAGCAGCGACGGCACCTTGATCGCATAGCGTCCTTCGGCCCCCTGCAGGGCCCCGGCGGCGACAAGCTGGTTTCCGGCAGCGAACCCGGCGATCAGGATGTCGGGGCGCAGGCCGTAGGAGGCCAGCTTGCCCGGGTCGATCACCACCTCGACCAGATCGTCGCGCACCCCCTGAAGCTCGGCGTTCAGAACTGTGGGAAGCTCTTCGATGCGGTCGCGCAACTCGCGCGCGGATTTGGCCAGCACCCGTTCGGGGACGTTCCCCGACAGCGTGATGACCAGGATCGGGAATTCCGACAGGTTGACCTCGTTGACCGTCGGCTCGTCAGTGCCATCGGGCAATTCCGGCCGCGCCTGATCGACCTTGGTATTCACATCGTCCAGCGCCTTTTTCAGGTCCGCCCCGGCCTGAAACTCGATCAGGACGTTCCCGCCGCCCTGATAGGCGGTCCCCGTCATCTTCTTGATGCCGGTGATCGACTTCAGCGAGGTTTCCATCGGCCGCAGCAGCAGGCGTTCACTGTCCTCGGGCGAGATGCCGTCATAGTGCATCGACACATAAAGGATCGGGATCTGGATATCCGGCTCGGCCTCTTTTGGGATCGAGACATAGGCCATCGCCCCGGCAAGCATCAGGAACAGAAGGACCGAGATGGTCAGCCTGGCATTGGCAATGGCGGTCTCGACCAGTCTCATTGGCCAACCCCGGGCACGACATCGACCTTTTCGCCGTTGCGGACCAGATCCTGCCCGGCGGTGATGATCCGGACACCTTCGGGAACGCCGGTCACGACCAGCCCATCCGGCGTATCGTCGATGATCTGGACAGCGGCGAACTCTGCCAGGTTGTCCGGTCCCACCACCCGCAAGCCAAGCAGGCCGTCATCCGACAGCGTGATGATCGACCGCGGCACGACGACCGCGCGGGTCCGGGCCGCATAAAGCCGCACTTCGGCGGTCATACCGGACGGCAGCGTCAGGTCCGGGTTCGGCAGCGCGATTTCCACCGGGAACGTCCGGGTCTGGGCCGAAGCCTCGCGCGCGACAAGCCGGACGGTGCCCTCCATCTCGGTCCCGTTCACCAGACGCACCTTGGCGGTGGACCCGACCGCGACCGAGGCAAGGTCGACCTCGCTCACCTCGGCCTTCACCAGGATCGGGTCCAGCGACAGGATCGTCGCCACCGGCGTGCCCGTCTGCACCCATTCCCCAAGTTCGACCGAAACGCTGTCCACCACCCCGGCGAAGGGCGCCTTCAGCCGCAGCCGGTCAGCGGCGGCCTGGGCACGGTTCAG
>JBGSVS010000367.1:0-1530 GCA_041752895.1 Tabrizicola sp. | reverse complement strand
GGAAGGCGTGCCCGTAGTGCCGCGCGGGTCGGGGACCAGCCTTGCCGGGGGCGCGATGCCGACGGCAGACAGCCTGATCCTGGGCGTTGCGCGGATGAACCGGGTCTTGACCACCGATTATGACAACCGCTTCATCCATGTCGAAAGCGGCCGCACCAACCTGTCGGTCACCGGCGCGGTCGAGACCGAGGGGTTCTTCTACGCCCCCGATCCGTCAAGCCAACTGGCCTGCGCCATCGCCGGGAACATCGCGATGAACTCGGGCGGGGCGCATTGCCTGAAATACGGGGTGACGACGAACAACCTGCTGGGCGTGCGGCTGGTGCAGATGGACGGGACCGTGGTCACGCTGGGCGGCCCCTGGGGGGAACCTGCGGGCCTTGACCTCCTCGGCGTCGTCTGCGGGTCCGAAGGCCAGCTTGGCGTGGTAACAGAGGCCTGGCTGCGCATCCTGCCGAAACCCGAAGGCGCGCGGCCGGTGCTGGTCGGCTTCAACTCCAACGAAGTGGCCGGGGCCTGTGTCAGCGACATCATCAAGGCCGGCATCCTGCCCGTTGCCATCGAATTCATGGACCGCCCCTGCATCCGCGCGACCGAAGCTTTCGCCAAGGCCGGCTACCCGGACTGCGAGGCGCTGCTGATCATCGAGGTTGAAGGGTCCGATGCCGAGATCAGCGAACAGCTGGGCCGCATCCGCCAGATCGCGCTGGCCCATGACCCGGTCGAATTCCGCGAGGCCGAGGACGAGGATCAGGCCAAGCGCATCTGGCTTGGCCGCAAGTCGGCCTTCGGCGCGATGGGGCAGATCAACGACTACATGTGCCTGGACGGAACGATCCCGGTCTCGTCGCTGCCCCATGGCCTGACACGCATCGGCGAGATGAGCGTCGAGTTCGGTCTGGACGTCGGCAACGTCTTTCATGCGGGCGACGGCAACATGCACCCCCTGATCCTGTTCGACGCGAACAAGCCCGGCGATCTGGAGAAGTGCGAGGCTTTCGGGGCCGAGATCCTGAAACTGTGCGTCGAGGTCGGCGGTTGTCTGACCGGCGAACATGGCGTGGGCATCGAAAAGCGCGACCTGATGTCGTTGCAGTTTGCGCTCGCCGACATGGAGGCGCAGATGCGGGTGAAGGATGTCTTCGATCCGAAGTGGTTGTTGAACCCGGCGAAGGTGTTCCCGCTGGACGTTTCCGTCACACGCCGAGCGGGTTAGGGAAGTCTAAGAATTTTCTAGAAGATTCTTAGACTTGGGGGGTTCTTATGCGGCCAACAACTGAGGCAGAACTGGCAGAGGCAGTGGCAGGGGCAGCAAGTCCGCTTCTGGTGCGTGGCGGCGGCACGCGGACCCTGGGTCATGCCGTGGGCGAGGTGCTGGAAACCGGCGGCCTTACGGGGGTGGAGCTTTACGAGCCCGGCGCTCTGACGCTGGTGGTCGGGGCGGGCACTCCGGTGGCCGAAATCGACCGGGTGCTTTCGGGCGAACGCCAGCGGCTGGCTTTTGAAGTGCCGGATATGCGCGGGCTTCTG
>JBGSVS010000366.1:0-12235 GCA_041752895.1 Tabrizicola sp. | reverse complement strand
TTTGCGGCTTGCGGCGGGGCCGACCGGGGCCTATGCGGCGCTGAAACAGGCGCTGCGCGGGGCCTTCGATCAGCCACTTGAGGCGCAGCTGGCCATTGAAGCGCGGCTGCAGGGGGCTTGCGGCGCGTCAGACGACTTTCGTGAAGGCGTGGCGGCCTTTCTGGAAAAGCGCACACCGAAGTTCACTGGCAGGTAGGCCGGGGATCACCCCGGCAAGCCCCCCGTATATACATCACAATGTTCGGCATTTGTCCCGATATATCGGTCTGTTACACGCCTCTCTTCAACCCCGCGACGCCGGTTCTGGCGATTTCCAGAAGGCCCAGCGGGCGCATGAGATCAGCGAAGGCGTCGATCTTGTCGGGCGTGCCTGTCATCTCGAAGACGAAGCTTTCCAGCGTCGAATCGACCACATTGGCGCGGAAAATTTCGGCCAGCTGCAAGGCCTCGACCCGGGCTGCGCCCTTGCCTGCAACTTTCAGCAATGCCAGTTCGCGCTGAACACTTGGCCCTTCCATCGTAAGGTCGTGGACCTCATGAACCGGAACCATGCGCTTTAGCTGCGCCTCGATCTGGTCGATGACCGCGGGGGTGCCGCGGGTGACGATGGTGATCCGGCTGCGGTGGCCGGTGTGGTCCACTTCCGCGACTGTCAGGCTGTCGATGTTGTAGCCGCGCCCCGAGAAAAGGCCGATCACCCGGGCAAGGACGCCGGGTTCGTTCTCGACGATCACCGCAAGGGTGTGGCTTTCCTCGGCCTCGCTGCTGCCAGAGCGGAGGTCGTAGGCGGAATGGCTGGTCGAGCCCTTCTTGATGTTCAGTGCGGACATCTTGGTGGTCCCTTTTCTTGGGTGAATGCTGGCATGGGTCAGAAGCCGATCCAGGAGGGTCGGCCGATCCGGCGGATGATGAAGTAAATGACGAGCGGACCGATGATCCCGGCAAGGGTGCCCGCGATCATGTGAAGCGAGAGGTCGGTGGAGTAGCGGCCAAGGACGGCGCGGGTCCCGGCGGAGAAGATGGTGTGGGCAAGGTAGATGCCCATGGACATGAGCCCAAGCTGGGCCAGAAAGCGCAGGGTCGCGTTCTGGCCGATGGCGGTGATGCCCTGCACGGCGGCAAGGAAGGCGATGGACAGAAGGATGCCAAGGACCTGCGTGGTAAGAAGTGAGGGCGTCAGCTGGAAGCTTACGGCCTGAAGTGCCAGGAAAAGCGTTGTCGCGACGGCAATCGTGGTCACACCGCGCGTGGGCCAGCCGCCCGGGCCAAGTGCCAGTCCGGCAAGGAAGGCCCCGGCGTAGGTCGCGGCTCCGAAAGTCCAGGCATTCAGGCCAAGGGGTGCCAGGCTGGAGGCAAGGATCGCCGCCACGGACAGAATGGCCCAGGGCAGGGGGCGCAGGCGCAACCCGATGGCGCGGATCAGGGCAAGGATGACGAGGTGCTGAAGGAACAGTGCCCAGAGGAACCAGAAATGGTCGCGCGGGGGGAGGGGGAAGAAGAGGAGGTTCTGCCACCCCTGGACCTGCGTATTGGCTGCATCCCCGGCGGCGATACGGGCTGCGGCGAAGAGGTAGCTCCACAACACGAGGGGCCAGAGCAGCCGGGTGACGCGGCTGATGGCGGCCTCGGGGTAGGGGCGCTTCAGGGCCCAGTCCTGGAAGGTCATGCCGGACAGAAGGAAGAAAAGCGGCATGTGGAAGTTGTAGATGAGCCGGTCGATCAGGTCGTATAGGGCGGGGTCGCCGATCATGCCCGCGCTTTCAAGACCACGCCAGGCATGGCCGACCACGACAAGGATGATGCCAAGGCCCTTGGCGACATCAAGCGAGAGGTCGCGGGACTTTGGCTGGGCCTCGGCGGAAGGGGTCATCGACATGCGAGATCGGTTGGCTTGAGACCCAGGCAGCCGGTCCCCGGTCGGATTGCGGGGCCCGTGCCTGTCACACCAGCACCGCCCCCTTGGCACCGATCACGCCCTGGGTGTCGGCGTCGCCCAGCAGCATCTCGTTGTGCGGTTTGCCCGAGGGGATCATCGGGAAGCAGTTTTCGTGCTTTTCGACCAGGCAATCGAAGATGACCGGGCCGTCGTAGGCCAGCATCTCCATGATTGCGTCGTCAAGGTCCTTGGGGTCCTTGCAGAGGATGCCCTTGCAGCCGAAGGCCTCGGCAAGCTTGACGAAATCGGGGAGGCTTTCGCTCCACGAGGAGGAGTAACGCTCGCCGTGCAGAAGCTCCTGCCACTGGCGGACCATGCCAAGGCGTTCGTTGTTCAGGATGAACTGCTTCACCGGGGCGCGGAACTGCATCGCGGTGCCCATTTCCTGCATGTTCATCAGCCACGACGCCTCACCCGCGACGTTGATGACCAGTGCTTCTGGGTGGGCGATCTGCACGCCGATGGAGGCGGGCAGGCCGTAGCCCATGGTGCCGAGGCCACCGGAGGTCATCCAGCGGTTCGGGTCCTCGAACCCGAGGTATTGCGCGGCCCACATCTGGTGCTGACCGACCTCGGTGCAGATGTAGCGGTCCATGCCCTTGGTCAGGGCTTCAAGCCGTTCCAGCGCATATTGCGGTTTGATCGTGCTCGTGGAGGCCTTGTAGGACAGGCATTTCACCGCCCGCCATTCGTCGATCTGCTTCCACCACTGGGAAAGGCCGCGCTGGTCGGTCTTTGACCCGCGCGCGCGCCATTGGCGCAGGACTTCCTCAAGCACCTTCGTCACGTCGCCGACAATCGGGACATCAACGCGGATGACCTTGTTGATCGAGGAGGGGTCGATGTCGATGTGGGCTTTCTTGGACTTCGGCGAGAAGTCCTTGATCCGCCCAGTGATGCGGTCATCGAAGCGGGCGCCGATGTTGATCATCACATCGCAGCCGTGCATGGCGAGGTTGGCCTCATAAAGCCCGTGCATCCCCAGCATGCCGACCCAGTTCTTGCCAGAGGCCGGATATGAACCCAGACCCATCAGAGTCGAGGTGATCGGGAAGTTCGTCTCGGCCACCAGTTCCCGCAAAAGGGCGCTGGCGCGGGGGCCAGAGTTGATGACGCCGCCACCGGTGTAGAAGATCGGGCGTTCGGCAGACTCCATCATCTCGACCAGACGGGCGATCTGGTCCGGGTCGCCTTCGGTGCGTGGCTGGTAGTGCGTAATCTTCATCTTGTCGGCCGAAACATAGTCGGCAGTGGCGAACTGGACGTCTTTCGGGATGTCGATCAGCACCGGGCCGGGGCGGCCGTGGGTGGCGACATGGAAGGCCTGATGGATGGTTTCCGACAGCTTTGCCGTGTCCTTCACCAGCCAGTTCATCTTGGTGCAGGGCCGGGTGATGCCGACGGTATCCGCCTCTTGGAAACCATCGGTTCCGATCATGAAGGTCGGGACCTGACCGGTCAGGACCACGATCGGGATCGAATCCATCAGGGCATCGGTCAGGCCGGTCACGGCATTGGTCGCCCCCGGACCCAAGGTCACCAGCGCCACGCCCGGCTTGCCGGTCGACCGGGCATAGCCCTCGGCCATGTGGACCGCGCCCTGTTCATGGCGCACAAGGATGTGGCGGATGTCGTTCTGCTGGAAAATCTCGTCATAGATCGGAAGCACGGCACCGCCGGGATAGCCGAAGACGACCTCGACACCCTGTTCCTTCAGGGCCTGGATCACCATTCTGGCACCGGTCATCTGCTTCGACATTTCCGCGTCTCCGTTATGCGCAACAAAAAGCCCCCGGAGTTTCCTTCGGGGGCGCATGGGAACCACTATGGTCAACCGTCACCGGCCCATGCGCGTCCTTCCTACGATGACAAGAAGTCTGGCCATTGGCCCATCCCCTTCACGTTCGGTCGGAACTGTAGGCGGGGATATGCCGGGCGTCAACGGGATTTGCAATACGAAAATGTCGCATTGAGGCGCAGATTTTGAACTTTTCTTGCGGCAGGATGTCGCGTCACGCAATATTCAGAATTAGAGCCTTGCCGGCCCTACCGCAGACTCAATGCCCTGGCCGGTTCAACGTTAGCTGACGAACCACAGATAGACACCATAGGCCACCAGAAGACCCGCACCGGCAATGCGTGGCAGCCCGCCAAGCACGAAGGCCGCGACCGCCAGGCCCAGCGACGACGTGGCGACCCACCACATGTCGATGGCGGCAAAGCGCTCCTCGGCCGGGATCGGCGCGATCAGCGCGGTGATTCCGAGGATTCCGAAGAGGTTGAAGACGTTCGAGCCGACGATGTTGCCGACAGCGATTTCGGTATGCTTGCGAAAGGCTGCGATCACACTGGTGGCCATTTCCGGCAGCGAAGTGCCCACGGCAACGATTGTCAGGCCGATGACCGCCTCGGAGATCCCGAAGTCGCGCGCGATGGTCGTCGCGCTGTCGACAAGCAACCGCGCTCCGATGATGAGGCCCACCAAGCCCGCGCCGGTCATGACCCACGGCCGCCAGTTCGGACCGAAGGTTTCGTGTCCGGGTTCCGGCGGATGACCGCTGCCCGCGATGAAGGCCGTGGTCAGGAAGGCCGCAAGACCTGCGACCAGGATCAGCCCGTCAAATCGGGTGATCTGTCCGTCCCGAAGCATGATCCAGACGAGTGTCGTTGCGGCCAGCATGAAGCCCAGATCGCGCCAGAGCTTCCGGCCGGGGATCACAAGGGGGGCGATCAGGGCCGAAACTCCAAGGATCAAAAGCAGGTTCGAGATGTTTGAGCCGATGACGTTGCCGATGGCGATTCCGGGTTGATCGGCAAGTGCTGCCTGGACCGAGACGATCAGCTCGGGTGCCGAGGTGCCGAAGCCGACGATGGTCAGCCCGATGAGCAGGGGCGACAGGTGAAAGGCGCGGGCGATGGCCGAGGCGCCGCGCACCAGAAGCTCACCCCCTGCCACAAGGATGGCAAGGCCGACAAAGAACAGAAGATAGGTCAAGGGCAACCCCAGGCTGGTTTTAGGGGAAGGTTGCATTGCGGCGGCGGAAAGCAAGGGCGCTTGTGCCGATTGCGGCCGTGGGCTGTTCGATTGGCTATGGTTTCGCGGCCTTAGTGTCCGGCAGGTAACAGACGGCGTTCATCTTGTTGCCGTCCGGGTCGCGGACGTAGGCTGCGTAGAAGGTTGGACCATACTGCGGGCGCAGGCCGGGCGCGCCTTCGTCGCTGCCGCCCTGGTCAAGCGCTGCGGCGTGGAAGGCATCGACGGCCGCGCGGGTTTCGGCAAGAAAGCTGACCATGGTCCCGTTCCCGGGCGTCGCGGGTGCCCCATCGAAGGGTTGCGTCACCCACAGATGCGGCCCGGGATCGTCAAGGCCCCAGGCGGCCGAGCGGTCCTCGGGGTCGTAGTCTTCAAGCCGCTTGTGCCCGAGCGGCGCGAGGACGGCATCATAGAATGGCAAAGCGCGCGCCAGGTCGCGGGTCCCGAGTGCCACATAGCTGAACATCAAAGGCCCTCGCGCTGATCCCGGATCTGCCGACGATTCTGGCTTTGACGACTTTGGCAGGTCGATGCGGATTTGTCCCCGGGTCGGTGCGGCTGCAACCGTGGATGGTAGCGCCAACAGAGGGACCGGCCACTGGCTGCGGTCCATCTGGTAAGACTTTTTTACCAAAAACGCCCCTCGGCGAGCAGATTTGTGTTCCTATCTTGCAGGGCAATGCTTAGGGTCTAGCTGCACCCGGTGGGACGACCCAGACGAAGGCGGACCCCGTGCCAACATGGAGGAGTACTGAATGGATCGACGCTCATTTCTGACGAAGGCTTCTGTCGGCGGGATGGCCGCAGGGGCTGCGACGCTTGCGGCACCTGCCATCGCGCAGGAAGCCCCGACTGTGACCTGGCGGGTCACCTCATCCTTCCCGAAGTCGCTGGACACGATCTACGGCGCGGCCGAGACGATGTCGAAATACGTCGCGGAATCCACCGACGGCAAGTTCCAGCTGCAGATCTTCCCGGCGGGCGAGCTGGTTCCGGGTCTGGAAGCCGCGGACGCGGTATCGGCCGGAACGGTCGAGGCCTGCCACACCGCCAGCTACTACTACTGGGGCAAGGACCCGACCTACGCGCTGGGAACCACGGTTCCGTTCGGACTTAACTATCGTCAGATGAATGCATGGCTCTATCAGGGCGGCGGCATCGACCTTCTGAACGAGTTCTTCAATACCCAGAACCTTCACTACATGCCCTGCGGCAATACCGGGGTGCAGATGGGCGGCTGGTATCGCAAGGAAATCGCCTCGCTTGCCGACCTGCAGGGTCTGAAGATGCGGATCGGTGGCTTTGCCGGCAAGATCATCGAAAAGCTGGGCGTCGTGCCGCAGCAGATCGCGGGCGGCGATATCTATCCGTCGCTGGAAAAAGGCACTATCGATGCGGCCGAATGGGTTGGCCCCTATGACGACGAGAAGCTTGGCTTCTACAAGGTCGCACCGTACTACTACTACCCCGGCTGGTGGGAAGGCGGACCGACGCTGTCGACCATGGTCAACCTGGCCAAGTGGAACGAACTGCCTGCCGCCTATCAGGGCATCCTGAAGACGGCTTGCGAGGCGTCGAACTCGAACATGATGGCGAATTACGACTACAAGAACCCGGCGGCGTTGAAATCGCTGGTGGCGAATGGCGCGCAATTGCGTCCGTTCCCGCAGGACGTGCTGTCGGCGGCCTTCGACGCGGCCAACGCCACCTATGCCGAGATTTCGGCGACCAACCCGGCCTTCAAGAAGATCCACGACAGCCAGTCGGCCTTCAAGAAGGACGCCTATCTCTGGGCCCAGATCTCGGAGTACAACTACGACGTCTTCATGATGGGTCAGCAGCAGGCCGGCAAGCTCTGATCCCGACCACAGAATGAGAAAGGCCCCGGAGCGATCTGGGGCCTTTTGCTTTTGCCATTGCCGTTCAGCGTCAGGGGTTGATCACCGGCGCCCCGAGTTTCGGGCCGGGCAGGGTTGGTGCCACAGTGCCGCCGCTTGCGTCCGGGGTCCCCAGGTTCGGCGCACCCAAGGTCGGGGCACCCAGCGTCGTGCCTCCGGGTGCCAGGGTTTGCAGCGTTGGCACCTTGATCTCGATGCTGGACGGGTCCACCACCGCACCCTTGTAGCGCATCACCATCTGAGGGAAGAAGACGACCGCAATGATCATCGCGACCTGGATGATGATGAACGGGATCGCACCTTTGTAGATCTCGCCGGTCTTGATCCCGTCCATCTTCTTGCCGGTGACCTTGTCCAGATAGGGCACCTTGGCCGCGACCGAGCGCAGGTAGAACAGCGCAAAGCCGAAGGGTGGGGTCAGGAACGAGGTCTGCAAGTTCACCCCGATGATGACGCCAAGCCAGATCAGGTCGATACCAAGGTTCTGTGCTGGGGCGATCAGCAGTGGCACGAGGATGAAGGCGATCTCGAAGAAGTCGATGAAGAACCCAAGGACGAAGATGATCAGGTTGACCACCAGCAGGAAGCCCATCTGTCCCCCCGGCACCCCGGTCAACAGTTCCTCGACCCAGACATGCCCGTTCACGCCGTAGAAGGTGAGCGAGAACATCCGCGCGCCGATCAGGACGAACATGACGAAGGCCGACAGTCGCGTGGTGGCGATCAGCGCTGATTGCAGGACCGGAAATTTGAAGCGGCCCTTGGAAAAGGCCAGCACCATTGCGCCGACGGCCCCCATCGCGCCGCCCTCGGTGGGCGTGGCAAGGCCGATGAAGATCGTGCCAAGGACCAGGAAGATCAGGGCAAGGGGCGGGATCAGAACCATGATCACCTGCTGCGCCAGGCGCGAGAGCAGGTTCAGACCCAGATAGCGGTCGGCCAAAGCATAGAAGTAGACCACGATCGTTCCCACCGTGGCACCAAGGATGTCGGCGTTTGCGCCCCAGCTTTCATAAAGCCACAGGTGCGCGCCGTAGCTCAGTGCTACGCCTATCGCCAGCATCACCAGAAGCGAGGTTACGCCTCCGCCCAGGGTCCGCGCCTCGGGCGGCAGCGCAGGCACCTTGTGCGGCTGGAAGATCGCGACCATGCAGACATATCCCAGATACATTCCGGTCAGGATCAGCCCCGGGAACAATGCGCCCTTGTACATGTCGCCGACTGACCGGCCCAGCTGGTCGGCCAGCACGATCAGCACGAGGCTTGGCGGAATGATCTGCGCCAAAGTGCCGGACGCGGCGATGACACCGGTGGCCGTGCGCCGATCATAGCCATAGCGCAGCATGATCGGCAGCGAGATGAGGCCCATCGCAATGACCGATGCCGCGACGACTCCGGTGGTGGCGGCAAGCAGTTCGCCGACCAGAATGACCGCAAAGGCAAGTCCGCCGCGGATCGGCCCGAAAAGCTGGCCGATGGTGTCCAGTAGGTCCTCGGCCATGCCGCTTCGTTCAAGAATGATCCCCATGAAGGTGAAGAAGGGGATGGCCAGCAGCGTTTCGTTCGAGATGATCCCCCACAGACGCTGCGGCATGGTGCCGAGAAGTGGCCAGTCCAGCGTGATCTCGCCGTTGGAATAGGGCGCAAGCCAGACGCCGATGACAAAGAAGATCAACCCGTTTGCGGCCAGAGAGAACGAAACGGGGTAGCCGATCAGCAGGAAGAGGACGAGGCTTGCGAAGATGATCGGAGCCATGTTGTGGGCGATGAGCTCGATCATTTCTTCCCCTCGGCAGCGGCTTTGGCCTGAACTTCGGCGGCAAGCTCCTCGACTTCCTTCAGGGCCTGCTCCTGGGCCGAGATAAAGGGGTGAGGGTCCTCCAGCTCTCCGCGAATGACGGCAATCTTCTTCACGATCTCGGCCAGGGCCTGGAAGGTCAGCATGATGAAACCTGCCAGCAGGATCGCCCGGGCCGGCCAGATGATGAGCCCGCCTGCGTTGGTTGAAATCTGTCCCGACCGGAAAGCCTGGATTGTGTAGGGCCACAAGAGCCAGGACATCAGCACGACGAAGGGAAGCAAGAAGAAGATATGGCCCAAGAGGTCGATCCAGTGTTGGGTCTTGCGACTGCGCGAGGCGTAGAAGACATCGATCCGGATATGTTCATTCTGCTGCAGCGTATAGGCCGCCGCACCCATGAACGCCGCGCCGAAAAGATACCACTGCAATTCCAGCCAGGCATTGGATGACAGGTTGAACAGCTTGCGGCTGAGTGCGTTTCCGGCACTGACGAGAACCGCCAGCAGGATAAGCCAGATCACGGCCTTTCCGATGAATGCGTTCACGCGATCAATGCCGCGCGTGATGGCAAGCATGGCCTGCATCCCGATCCCCTCCCTGGGTTTCCCGCCGGTTTTCCGACTGGGTTAAAGTGGTAAACTTTTTTATCCAATTAGCGCAGTTTGCAACCCGAGGTCAAGCCTTGTTGCCCGGGTCGTCGCTTATGCGGCAGCAGCGCGATCCTTCAGGCGTTGACCGACGACGGCGATGGCCTGGATAACCGGCATGAATTCCAGTCCCAGGTCGGTCAGCGCATATTCCACGGAAGGGGAAGAGCTGTCCATCACCGTGCGCGACAGGATGCCCCGCTCCTCCAACTCGCGCAGGCGTTGGGTCAGGACCTTGGCCGAGACGAGGGGGACGTCGGTGCGCAGTTCGGAAAAGCGGCGGGGCGTGGTCGCAAGCGCCCAAAGGATGATGGGGGTCCAGGCACCGCCGAGGATGGCCATGCAGTCTGACACCGGGCATTCCGGCGTGGGCATTCGGTTCTTTCGCTGCACCTGGGACATCGGAGCCTCTTGGATGCGGTTCTGGATAGACCGAGGCGGCAGTTACTGCAAGTTACTTGGACTGCACGGGGGACGGACCGATCAGGTCCCACCGGTTGCCGAACGGGTCGCGCCAAACGGCGACGGTGCCGTAGGGCTCATGGCGGGGGGCTTCTTCGAAGGTCACTCCGGCAGCCAGCATGGCGGCGTGGTCACGGGCGAAGTCGTCGGTTTCAAGAAAGAGGAAGACCCGGCCCCCGGCCTGAGCGCCAATGGCGGCTTTCTGGACCGGCCCCTCGGCGCGGGCGAGGACAAGGTGCGTGCCACCGCCCGGTGGCTCGACGGTCACCCAGCGCTTGTGGCCCTGATCAATGTCGGCAGTGAGCCGAAAGCCCAGTGCCCCAACGTAGAAGGCAATGGCAGGATCGTAGTCGGGCACGACCAGCGCCACCGCAGAGATCCGGGACGGCATCTAGCGGCGGGTATCCGGCAGGCTGATCCGGGCGACCTGTTCGGCAATCGGGTCCACGGACAGAGGATGCAGGTCAGCGCTGTGGTCAGCCGTGTCGCCAACTGGGGACCATTCGCCGCCCTTGTAAATCTCCAGCGCCGAGAAGCCCGCCTTGTAGCCCATCTTCCGGCTGCCGGGAACCCAATAGCCGAGGTAGACGTAAGGCAACCCGGCCTCGCGCGCGATGGCAATATGGTCAAGGATCACATGCGTGCCAAGGCTGAGGTTGGTCAGCGCGGGGTCGTAAAAGCTGTAGACCATCGACAGGCCGTCGTCGAAGACATCGGTCAGGCAGACGGCTGCCAGCGGTCGGCCACGTTCACCTTCACCCGGAGGGCGGGTGTATTCGATCACGCGGCTTTTGATCGGCGTCTCTTCGATCATCGCGGCGAATTCGAAGATGTCCATGTCGGCCATCCCGCCGTCGGCATGGCGGGTGTCAAGATAGCGCCGGAACAGGGCGAACTGATCTTCGGTGGCCCAGGGGCTGGTCGCGTTGCGGCGCAGGTGGCTTGCGCGCTTCAGGATCCGCTTCTGCGTGCGCGAGGGCTGGAACTCCGCAACGCGGATGCGCGCCGACAGGCAGGCCGAGCATTCGGCACAGGAGGGACGGTAGAGGACATTCTGGCTGCGGCGGAAACCTTGCTTCGACAGGGTGTCGTTCAGCTTTTGCGCATGTTCGCCTTGCAGCGCGGTGAAAAGCTTCCGCTCCATCCGGCCCGGAAGATAGGGGCAAGGCTGGGGCGCCGTCACATAGAACTGGGGCGTCAGGGGAAGCGAATGGCGCATCTGGATCAGGTCAGGGTCGGCATGCGGCTGAGCCTAACAAGCAAGATCACTTCCGCCAAGCGCGGAATGTGACGAAATGTAAAACCCGCCCGTGTGGCAACACGGGCGGGGCGGAGGGTTCGCAAAGGCCACGTCTGGCGGGATCAGTACTCGCCGGGACGCGCGCCAGCCTCGGGTTTCGGGGCGGCTGCGGACTCGGTCCCGTCTTCGGCGGTATTGGCGCGGGCGCGGTCTTCCATGAAGGCGTCGAACTCGGTCTTGTCCTTCGAGGTGCGCAGGCGCTGCAGGAAGGTCTCGAACGCTTCCTGTTCATCTTCCAGCCGGCGGAGCGTCTCGGACTTGTAGCTGTCGAAGGCGCGGTTGCCGGTGGGTTGGGCGGCGCGCATGGCGTGCTGGCCCCAGCGGTGGGTGTGGTCATGGTGGCGGCGTTGGCCGCAGGAACGTGCGAACATCTGTTTTCCCCAGATCAGGTAGGCCAGAACCGCAAGGCCGACGAGAGGGTTGATGATGAAGCCCAGAACCATGAAGGCGATCCAGGCCCATTTCCCCTTGGCGTCAAGCCAGGCTTCGCCCCGGCGAAGGGTTGCGCGGATCCCGCCGGGTTGGGCGGTGTCGGCAGTGGTATGCATCGGCGGTCTCCTGTTGATGTGAATGACTTTCACATGAGGGAAGATGCGATCGAAAGGCCTGCGGTTCAAGTGGGTATGTGAAACTATTTTACATATCCGGTCAACCAGTCTTTCGCGGGACAAAAATGAGCGCGTTTCCGCGCAGGTCCCTGATCTCGTCGAAGGCCTTTTGCCCTCTCCTCGAGCGATGGGGGCATCCTGCCCCCAAGCCCCCTGGGAGTATTTGCACAAGGGCAAATCAAGGGGCCGTTGACGCAGGAAGGTGCTGCGACGCAAGGTCGGGGCATGAGCCTTGCATCCCGACTGACCCGCCTGCCGCTTGTTCATGATCCCGTTGCCGCGGCCGATCTGGCTGCGGACTTTTCGGACCTTGACCCGGCAGTCCGTGACCTTATGGCCGCGACAGCCAGCTGCAGCCCCTATCTGCGGGGACTGATGCTGCGCGAAGCAGATTGGCTGCGTGAGGCGGTCGAGGCGCCGGACGCAGCACTGGACCACGCTCTTGCCGCGCCGGAAGGGGTGGCAATCGATGCGTTGCCAGCGGCATTGCGCCAGGCGAAACGGCGGATAGCCCTTCTTGCGGCGCTGTGTGATCTGGGCGACCATCGC
>JBGSVS010000365.1:0-4950 GCA_041752895.1 Tabrizicola sp. | reverse complement strand
GATTTGCCCCGGACGCCGCCATTGCCTTCCCCCTTGCACAAGACCGACCCCCGGGAGGCCTGAGCCCCCGGGATCGGACAGATATTCTCATATGTAACGTCTGAGCGAGATAAGTCCGTCGCTTTCACGGCAAATTGCGGGGCGGGGTGGTGGGCGGTGAGGGACTCGAACCCCCGACATTCTCGGTGTAAACGAGACGCTCTACCAACTGAGCTAACCGCCCCTCCCTCGGCCTAACCTTTCGGTTGCGGCCTGACAAGATCCCACTGACGTAAAAGGCGCACCGGTCGGGGCGCGCCTTTTCGCAGAATGGTGGGCGATAACGGATTTGAACCGCTGACATCTTCGATGTGAACGAAGCGCTCTACCGCTGAGCTAATCGCCCGAACCCTGTTCGTTGCGGCGGCTTTTAGCCATCCTCACCGTCATCCGCAAGGGCCAATCCGGCGGCCTTGGCCCCATCGGCCAGGCGGAGTTTCAGCGTCAGTGCCGGGCCCTTGTTCTTGACGACGCGCAGCTTGCCCAAGGGCGGCACGGTGAGCATCTTGCCGGTTGCAAGCGCTTCGCCAAGGGCTGCAAGCGTCGCTTCGACGGTCTTCTTGACGTCGGGCTTCTTGCCGCCGGTAGCTGCGGCCACGCTATCGACCAGGTCCTTCAGCTTGAGCGTGTTGGCCGCGGCGTCCGGTGCCGGGGCTGGTTCGACAACCTTCAGCGCAGGGGCTGGAGCCGGCTTGGTCGGCTTGGCCGAAGGAGCGGCCTTGGCGGGTCTCTTCTTCGTGTCCGTATTCGTGTCCTTGGGCGCGCGCGGGGCCATGATGCCTGTCCTTGGGTTGAGTTGCGGCGGACGATAGTGCGGCTTTGGCATCGGGGCCAGCCGATTTCCAGCGAAAAGCAAAAAGGCGCGCCGGAAGGGGCGCGCCTTTCCTTGACTATTGGCCGATCAGTGTGCGGTCTGGCTGGGCGGCACCGCTGCCGCAGCCCTGGCTGCCGCAGCCGCCTCTTCCGCCGCTTCATCCCATTCCACCGGTTCGGGCTGGCGGATCAGCGCCTGGGCCAGAACTTCGCGGACATGGGTCACCGGGATGATCGTCAGGCCTTCCTTCACATTCGCTGGAATCTCCGCCAGGTCCTTGGCGTTTTCTTCCGGAATGAAGACGGTCTTGATCCCACCCCTCAGCGCGGCGAGCAGCTTTTCTTTCAGGCCGCCGATGGCACTGGCATTGCCGCGCAGCGTCACCTCGCCAGTCATCGCGATGTCCTTGCGGACCGGAATGCCGGTCAGGACCGAGACAATCGCCGTGACCATCGCAAGGCCGGCCGACGGACCGTCCTTCGGCGTCGCGCCGTCGGGAACGTGGACGTGGATGTCCATCGTTTCGAACTTCGGCGGCTTGACCCCGATCTGCGGGCTGATCGAGCGGACATAAGAGGCCGCCGCATCGATGGATTCCTTCATCACATCGCCCAGTTTCCCGGTCGTCTTCATCCGGCCCTTGCCCGGCAGGCGCAGGGCTTCGATCTGCAGAAGATCGCCGCCGACAGAGGTCCAGGCAAGACCCGTCACCACGCCGACCTGATCGTCCTTTTCGGCCAGGCCATAGCGGTGGCGCTGGACGCCAAGATATTCTTCGACCTTTGCCGGATCGACATCGACGCGCTTGGTCTTGCCCTTCAGGATGTCAGTCACGGCCTTGCGGGCCAGCTTGGCGATCTCACGCTCAAGGTTCCGCACGCCAGCCTCGCGGGTGTAGTAGCGGATGATGTGGTTCAGCGCCTCGTCCGAGACGCTGAATTCGCCCTTCTTCAGACCGTTCGCGGTGATCTGCTTTTGCAGGAGGTGCTGCTTGGCAATCTCGCGCTTTTCATCCTCGGTGTAGCCCGCCAGCGGGATGATCTCCATCCGGTCCATCAGCGGCCCCGGCATGTTGTAGGAGTTCGCCGTGGTGATGAACATCACGTTGGACAGGTCGTATTCGACCTCAAGATAGTGGTCGATGAAGGTGTTGTTTTGTTCGGGATCCAGCACCTCAAGCAGAGCCGAGGCCGGATCGCCCCGGAAGTCCTGGCCCATCTTGTCAATCTCATCCAGCAGGATCAGCGGGTTGGTGGTCTTGGCCTTCTTCAGCGACTGGATGATCTTGCCGGGCATGGAACCGATATAGGTCCGCCGGTGACCCCGGATTTCGGATTCGTCGCGCACGCCGCCAAGGCTGATGCGGATGAACTCACGCCCGGTGGCCTTTGCCACCGAACGGCCAAGCGAGGTCTTGCCGACGCCCGGAGGGCCGACGAGGCAGAGGATCGGGCCTTTCAGCTTCGTGGACCGCGCCTGCACCGCCAGGTATTCGACGATCCGCTCCTTGACCTTGTCCAGACCGAAGTGATCGGTATCAAGCACCTTCTGCGCCGCCCCGAGGTCCTTCTTGACGCGGGATTTCACGCCCCACGGCACGCCCAGAAGCCAGTCGAGATAGTTGCGCACGACAGTGGCCTCGGCCGACATCGGCGACATCGACTTCAGCTTCTTCAGCTCGGCATCCGCCTTCTCGCGCGCCTCCTTGGACAACTGGGTCTTGCGGATCCGCTCTTCCAGTTCGGCGACCTCGTTCGTGCCGTCCTCGCCGTCGCCGAGTTCCTTCTGAATGGCCTTCATCTGCTCATTCAGGTAGTACTCGCGCTGGGTCTTCTCCATCTGCGTCTTCACGCGGGACTTAATCTTCTTTTCGACCTGCAGGACCGAAAGTTCGCCCTGCATGTGGCCGTAGACCTTCTCCAGCCGCTCGGCGACATCCAGCGTCTCAAGGATCGCCTGCTTTTGCGCGACGTCCACCCCAAGGTGCCCGGCCACAAGGTCGGCCAGACGCGCGGGTTCGCGGGTGTCGGACACTGCGGCCAGCGCCTCTTCGGGAATGTTCTTCTTGACTTTGGAATACCGCTCGAACTCCTCACCCACGGCGCGGACCAGCGCCTCGACCGAGGTGGGGTCGCCATCGGTTTCGGGCAGGAAGTCGGCGGTCGCCTCGAAGAAGGCGGGATTTTCGACGAAACCGGTAATCTTGACGCGCGCCTTACCCTCGACCAGAACCTTCACGGTGCCATCGGGCAGCTTCAGCAGCTGGAGGACATTCGCCAGAACGCCCACGCGGAAGATGCCATCCGCGGCCGGGTCATCGGCCGTCGGGTCTTTCTGCGAGGAGAGGAGGATCTGCTTGTCGTCCTGCATCACCTCTTCCAGCGCGCGGACCGACTTTTCGCGTCCGACGAACAGGGGCACGATCATGTGGGGGAAGACCACGATGTCGCGCAGGGGCAGGACGGGATAGCTTTGGGTGCTCATATGACTACTTTCGTTCGCGGCAACTTGGCGAGGGTCCCGACCATCGGCAACCCTGCCCGCTCCGCCTGTCAGATGTGTTAACTTGTGGTCCCCGGGCGGAGGTTTCAAGTTCTGCTTTGGTTCGGCAGAATGAACCTTGGTGTGAGCGGGTGCAAGGTGAGAAAAAGTAGGGCGACCGGGATCAGTGTGGCCCTCGCTCCCGGGTGATCCACGTTTCGGAATGCACAGTGGTCGCTGTCACGGCAGGCTTTCCCGTGAATACGGTGCCCAAAAGGCGTTCGGGTCGCGGAAGTCCGTCCTTGGGAACGACCAGAGCGCGAAATTCTTCAAGAACCTGTGTCTGATCATCGTCCAGTCCCAGGCAGGACAGGGTGAAGTCGGACCTCGCAAAGCCTTCCCCCTCAGACCTTTGCAGAATCTTGGCCACAAGATGGTAGCAGCCGTCCATTCTTCTGACCTCGGCCAGGGTCTTGCCAACCACATCCAACCCGTAACAGGCTAGGAAGAGGCTGGCAGCTGTCGCGCGGTCACATGCTGGCTGGGCGACGATCCATTCGAACGTCTTCAGGGTCGCGGGCAGATCGTAGTTCAGATTGCCGGGGGCGGACATCTGATGCCAAAGGGCGGGATCAGGATACTTCTTCAGCCAGGTTTGCACATTCGAATCGTTCAGGGGACCGTTGACCGGCGGAATAGGCCGCGCCGCTTTTGCGGCGGCATCGCGCCGTGTCTTGATGAACCCAAGGCGCGCCCAGGCAAGCGGGTCCAGGCGGTGCGGGACGGCCAGATTCCTTGGGAGTTCGGCGGCGAGGTCTTCCCTTGAGTAGGCGACACGGTTCGTGACCGCCCACTGGACCGGGTAGAAGAACTGCGTCATGCCAGAGTCGTTCATGCTGCGCGTCTTGCCGTCCAGAAGGACCGTGGCCCTCGTGATGGAGCTGTAAAGCTGCGCACAGGCGATTCTCTCGGCGGGGTCAAGTCCGTTAGCTTTGGGTGGACCCCATGGGGCTACGACATCATCCGCCTTTTGGGCTTGTGCAACGGCCCATGGCATCACCCAGAACATGGCTTGGCCGGAACCAAGCGGACCCACACCGTAAAGCTCTGCATGACCCGCATCGTAGGCTGAAGCCACTTCTGACCAATCGACCGTTGCCATTGCCTACCAACTCTCAGCCAGAGGGAACTGCCTATACCGGTAGATTGGGACTGTGGAATTTCTTGGGCGGTCAGATCAGCGCGCTTCAACATCCCCCTCGGCCCGCTTCGCGTGGAAACCAGCTACGAACCGGTCCAGCCCCCCCGCCGCAATCGCGTCGCGAAGGCCCTGCATCAGAACCTGATAGTAATGCAGGTTGTGCCAGGTCAGCAGCATCGAGCCAATGATCTCGTCCGCTTTCACCACATGGTGCAGGTATGCGCGGGAGTAGCTGCGGCAGGCGGGGCACTGGCAGCCGTCTTCCAGGGGGCGGGGGTCGTCCTTGTGGCGGGCGTTCCTAAGGTTCACCTGCCCCCGAGCCGTCCAGGCCTGGCCGGTGCGCCCCGACCGGGAGGGCAGCACGCAGTCCATCATGTCGATGCCGCGCTCCACCGCCCCCACGATGTCATCGGGC
>JBGSVS010000364.1:0-5980 GCA_041752895.1 Tabrizicola sp. | reverse complement strand
ACTCGCCACCGCCATTCCCCCGGGCCAGTCTGATCTTCTGACCACCTTCGCCCAGCCCCTGCCCGTCCGCATCATCGCCCGCCTCCTCGGCGTGCCCGAAGACATGGCCCCCGACCTTCTGCGCTGGTCGAACGCGATGGTAGGCATGTACATGGCCGGCCGCACCCGCGCCATGGAGGACAAGGCCGTCGCTGCGACCGAGGCTTTCGTCACCTTCCTGCGCGTCTATGTCGATGACCGCCGCGCCCGCCCCGCCGACGACCTCATCACCCAGCTTATCGCCGCCGAGATGGAGGGCGAGAAGCTTACGACCGACGAGTTGATCTCCACCTGCATCCTCCTTCTGAACGCAGGCCATGAGGCGACGGTCCACACCATCGGCAACGGCGTGAAGACGCTGCTGGAAACCGCGACACCCGTCACCGCCCTTGCCCCCGAAAACGTGGAAGCCAGTGTCGAGGAAATCCTCCGCTACGACCCGGCGCTGCACATGTTCACCCGGCATGCATACGAAGACGTTGAGGTGATGGGCCACACCTTCCGCCGCGGCGACCAGGTGGGCCTCCTTCTTGCCGCCGCCAACCGCGACCCCGGCCAATGGGACCAACCGCACCGCTTTGTCCCGAACCGCCCGGTCAGGCCGCACGCAAGCTTCGGCGCGGGCCTCCACTTCTGCGTCGGCGCACCCCTTGCCCGGCTGGAGCTTCAGGTCGCCCTGCCGATCCTCTTCCAGCACCGCCCGAACCTCCGCCTTGCAGAGCCCCCGGCTTACGCCGACGTCTATCACTTTCGCGGATTGCAAGCGCTTTTCGTCCGATCCTGATTTGCCCTTTTCGAAATACTCTCGGGGGTTTGGGGGTGAAACCCCCATTGCCCGAGGAGGAGGCGCAGGCCGACGACGAGACAAAGACCTTGCGCGTCAGCGCTCCGCTTGAAAGCCGCCGGTCACAACGGCAGCACGGTGGTCGACTTGATCTCTTCCATGCTCAAAAGTGCGGTCACATTGTAAATCCGCACTTCGGAAATCAGCGCCTGATAGAATGTGTCATAGGCCCGCGCGTTCTTCACCCGGACCTTCAGGATATAGTCGATGTCCCCGGCCAGCCGGTGCGCCTCCAGCACTTCGGGCCGCTCGCGCAGCGCCTTCAGGAACTTGCGTTGCCATTCCGCCTCATGCTCCGACGTCCGGATCAGCACGAAGAAACAGGCCTCCAGCCCCAGCGCCTCGGGGTCAAGGATTGCCGTCGTCCGGGTAATCACCCCCTGCTCGCGCATCCGGCGGATCCGGTTCCACACGGGCGTCTTCGACGACCCCACCTTGCGCGCGATTTCGTCCAATGACTGCTCGGCATCCCCCTGCAACTCCGACAGGATTTTCCGGTCCAGATCGTCCAGCGCGGCACTCATTCCTGAATTCTCCCCTTTTCCGGAACATCGGCTTCCGGCCCGCCCAGTATCGGAACAAATGTCCTTTTCGGCAAGCCTCTCTAGCCCCGGAAGGGGAAAATATTCTATATTCTACTCAGATTTCCTGACCACCGAGGGCATGATGAGCCGCCGCTTCACACCGAAGATCGTGACCGCCAACCGTCTGCGCGAAGGCGACGTGGTGTACCTCAAGGCCGACGACAGCTGGTCGCTCCTCCACAATGAAGCCGAACTGATCGAGGATGAGGCTCACGCCCAGATGCGGCTCCTCCACGCGGCGGCGCAAAAGCTGACCATCGTCGGCGCCTATCTGGCAGACGCCAAGCCCGGCCCGAACGGCCCCGAGCCGGCCCACTTCCGCGAGGAATTCCGCACCCGCGGCCCGTCCAACTACAACCACGGCAAGCAAGCCGACCTGGCCAGCTGAGGCACCATGTATTCCTATTCCGACTTCGACGAAGCCTTCGTCCGCGCCCGCGTCGCGCAGTTCACCAACCAGGTCGAACGCCGGCTCGACGGCAGCCTCACGGAAGATGAGTTCCGCCCGCTCCGCCTGATGAACGGCCTCTACCTGCAGCTGCACGCCTACATGCTGCGCGTGGCGATCCCCTACGGCTCGCTCAACCCCGGCCAGATGCGGCAGTTGGCCCATATCGCCGACGCTTACGACAAGGGCTACGGCCACTTCACCACCCGGCAGAACATCCAGTTCAACTGGCCGAAACTGCCCGACGTGCCCGCGATCCTTTCGGCGCTTGCGGACGTCGAAATGCACGCCATCCAGACCTCGGGCAACTGCGTCCGCAACGTCACCGCCGACCATTTCGCCGGCGCCGCAGCCGATGAAATCGCCGACCCCCGGTCCTATGCCGAGCTTCTCCGTCAATGGTCGACCGACCACCCGGAATTCCAGTTCCTGCCGCGCAAGTTCAAGATCGCCATCACCGGCAGCCCGAACGACCGCGCCGTAACCCGCGCCCACGACATCGGCCTGCGCATGGTCCGCAATGCGGCGGGAAAACCCGGCTTTGAAGTGATGGTCGGCGGCGGCCTTGGCCGGACCCCGATGATTGGCGTCACGGTCCGCGACTTCCTGCCCGAGGCCGATCTGCTTCCTTATGTCGAGGCTGTTCTCAGCGTCTACAACACGCTCGGCCGCCGCGACAACAAGTACAAGGCGCGGATCAAGATCACCGTGCACGAGACCGGCCGCGAAGCGATCACCGAGATGATCGAAGCCCGCTTTGCCGAACTGCGCCCCCTGTTCGGTGGCAACGACCAGAAGCTTCTGGCCGAAATCCAGCAGGCCTTCGCGCCCCCCGCCTTCCGCAACGCGCCGACCGACGCCTATGACGCCTTCTACAAGGCCGACCCGACCTTCCGGTCCTGGGCCGACACCAACCTGACCGCGCACCGCAACGCGCAATACGCGATCGTCACGATCAGCCTGAAAGCCCACGGCCAGACCCCGGGCGACGCCTCCAGCGACCAGATGAGGCTCATCGCTGATCTCGCTGAAAAATATGGCCATTCTGACCTGCGCATCAGCCACGAGCAGAACGTGATCCTGCCGCATGTCCACAAATCGGACCTGCCGACCCTTCATGCTGCCCTCACCCAAGCCGGTCTTGGCACCGCCAACGTCGGCCTTCTCTCCGACATCATCGCCTGCCCCGGCATGGACTATTGTGCCCTTGCGACGGCCCGCTCGATCCCGGTGGCGCAGGAGCTGGCCACGCATTTCGAGGCGCTGAAGCTTGAACACGAAATCGGACCGCTGAAGATCAAGATCAGTGGCTGCATCAACGCCTGCGGCCACCACCATGTCGGCCATATCGGCATCCTCGGCCTCGACCGGGCTGGCGTTGAAAACTACCAGATCACCCTTGGCGGCGACGGCACCGAAGACGCGGTGATCGGCGAAAAGACCGGCCCGGGCTTTGCCTACACCGAGATCATCCCCGCAATCGAACGCATCCTGCGCGCCTATCTGGACCTGCGGCTTGAGCCTTCGGAGACCTTCCTGCAGGCCTTCAAGCGCGTGGGGATGGAGCCGTTCAAGTTCGCGCTCTACGAGGTTGAAGGCGAAAAAGATGCCGCGTGACGCCGGTCATCCCGGGCGTCACGAGGGCCCGGTAGCCGAACGGGTGGCAAGCCTGAACGCGCGCTACAAGCACCACTCCGCGACCGCCGTCCTTGAGCATGCGCTGAAGGATGACGACCTCGGCCAAGTGGCGCTTGTGTCATCCTTCGGGGCCGAATCCGTTGTGCTTCTCCACCTCGTCAGCGTCATCGCGCCCGAAACCCCGGTCCTCTTCATCGACACCCGGATGCTGTTTCCCGAAACGCTCGACTACCAACGCGAGCTAGCCGAAAAGCTGAACCTCTGCGACATCCGCACGATCCGCGCAAACCCTGCCCGCGTCAGCTTTGAAGACCCCGACGGCACCCTCCACCAGTTCTCGACCGACAGCTGCTGCGCCGTCCGCAAAGTCGAACCGCTGGAGCGCGCCCTCGCCCCCTTCGACGGCTGGATCACCGGCCGCAAGCGGTTCCAGAACGCTGACCGTGGAACCATCGATTTCTTCGAGAACGAAGGCGACTTCCGGATCAAGGTCAATCCGCTCGCCCATTGGGGCCGCGAGGACCTTGAGGAATTCATGGTCGAAAACCGCCTGCCCCGGCACCCGCTGGTTGCCAAGGGCTTCCCCTCCATCGGCTGCGCCCCTTGCACCAGCGCCGTGAAACCCGGCGAAGACCCTCGTGCGGGCCGCTGGCGGGGCCAGTCCAAGACCGAATGCGGCATCCATTTCATCGACGGCAAAGCCGTGCGCACCCCCAAGGAGAACGCGGCATGAGCGTTGTCGTCACCGATGCGGGGTTCGGCCCCGCGACCCAGGCCGAGATCGTCGCCTTGGCGGACCTGACCAATCAGACCGCCGTCGATCTGGTCAACACCGACGACCCCACCGCGCTGGCCGGGCACCTGGATCGCCTGACCCTAGTCCGCGTGGCCTTCCCCGCATTCAACGACGGCCGCGCCTTTACCATCGCCCGCCGCCTGCGCGAGATGGGCTACACCGGTCAGCTTCTGGCCCTGGGCCCGGTGATCGCCGACCAGTATGCCATGCTGCGCCGGGTGGGCTTTGACGGGGCCGAGATCCCGGATGACCTCGCCGCGCGCCAGCCAGCCGACCAATGGCAGTTCCGGGCCGATTGGCAGGCGCATCATTATCAGGCCCAGCTGCGCGCCTGACTTTCACCTGATCTGAATCAACGCTAGATACGGAAAGCCGGTCTATGGCCGGGATCATCCTCATGACAGATGCGAACCTGATGACCGACGCCCGCCCGATCACCGCCAAGCCCCACCTGCCCGACGCCCAGACGGTGACGTCCGTCCGGCACTGGACCGACCGGCTGTTTTCCTTCCGCGTCAGCCGCCCCGCGACGCTACGCTTCCGGTCGGGGGAGTTCGTGATGATCGGCCTGCTGAACGATGACGGAAAGCCGCTCCTGCGCGCTTACTCGATCGCCTCGCCGTCCTGGGATGAGGAGCTGGAGTTCTACTCGATCAAGGTCCCCGATGGGCCTCTGACCAGCCGTCTCCAGCATATCCAGCCGGGGGACGAGATCATCCTGCGGCCGAAACCAGTGGGGACGCTGGTGGTCGACGCGCTTCTCCCCGGCAAGCGGCTGTGGTTCCTGGCGACGGGGACCGGGCTTGCCCCCTTCGCCAGCCTGATGCGCGACCCGGAGGTCTATGAGAAGTTCGACCAGGTCATCATGATGCACACCTGCCGTGAGGTGGCGGAGCTGGAATATGGACGGCTGCTGGTGGAAGGTCTCCACGACGACCCGCTGATCGGCGAGGTGGTCGCGGGCAAGCTGCGCTACTATCCGACGACGACGCGGGAGTCCTTCCATCACATGGGGCGGGTCACCGACAACCTCGCCTCCGGCAAGGTCTTCGCCGACCTCGACCTGCCGAAGATGAACCCGGAGGAAGACCGGGCCATGGTCTGCGGATCGCTGGCCTTCAACGTCGATGTGAAGGCGATCCTGGAGGGGTTCGGGCTGCGTGAGGGGGCCAATTCCGACCCCAAGGAATTCGTGGTCGAAAAGGCTTTCGTGGGTGACGGGATCTGACTCTGTCCACGGTGGACAAACGCCGCTAATGCCGCAATATCAGCAGGTTAGCTTTTCGCGTTAAGGTGGTCTTAACTTTTGGAATCGGGGCCGCAGGGGGTGATCCTTGCGGCCGTTTCCTTGGCCCAAAGCACCCGCATCCCCCCCCGGAAATTGAAAAAGGCCGCGAGGATCATCTCGCGGCCCTTCGAGTTTCGGCGGAGGCCGAAGATTACATGCCGAGCGCGGTCTTGACCTGCGCGATGGTGTCAGCAACCAGGGCCGGGTTGGCCTTGGCGGCTTCGACAGCGGTTTTCAGCGTGGTCTTCATCGCATCGTCAAGCGCGGAGCCGTCGATCAGCGCCATGACAGAGTCGGCATTGAAGTTCGCCGGGTCCAGCGCCGCAGCGGCGTCAGTCACGGC
>JBGSVS010000363.1:0-5689 GCA_041752895.1 Tabrizicola sp. | reverse complement strand
GCGGCGGACGCCGGCCCTGGCGCTGTCAGGGGGCGAGCGCCGGCGGGTCGAGATTGCGCGCTGCCTCGCGGCGGACCCGAAGTATCTCCTCCTCGACGAACCCTTTGCCGGGGTGGACCCGATTGCGGTCGGGGAAATCCGGCATCTGGTACATGATCTGAAAAGCCGCGGGATTGGCGTCCTGATCACCGACCACAACGTCCGCGAAACGCTGGACATCGTTGACCGCGCCTACATCCTGCACGATGGCAAGGTACTGATGAGCGGGACGACGGACGAGGTCGTGCGGGATGAAACCGTGCGCCGGGTCTATCTGGGCGAGAACTTCCGCATCGTCTAGGCAGACGCCCGCCCGCCCGCCGCATCGATTCGGTTGACAAGCGGCCTTTGGCAAGCGCCAAATACACGGGATGCGTGCGTCAGTTGACCTTTTCCCTGACCGGATTTCTGCGGTGGTTGCAACCCGCAGCCCTGGTGTGACGCGACGTTTCTTCCGACCTTCACCACAAGGACCGGACGGCCCGGGCTAAGGCCCGTTGCCCAACCGGAAGCATGCGAAAAGGAGAGGCCATGCGCTATCAGATCAGTGGAAAACAGATCGACGTCGGCGAGGCTTTGCAGACCCATGTGAAGGCGGAATTGGGCGAAGTGGTTGAGAAATATGCTCAACGCCCGACCGAATGCGTCGTGGTCTTCTCGCGGGTTGCGCATGAGTATGTCTGCGAAGCTGTGATCCACCTGTCCACCGGCCTGACCGCGCAGGCAAAGGGGCATGCGACCGAAATCTACGCGGCCTTCGAATCCAGTCGCGAGAAGATGGACAAGCAGCTGCGGCGCTATAAACGGCGGATCCGCAACCACCACACGAACCGTCCGGAGCCTGTTGAATTCGGCGGGGCGGCCTCGTATATCCTCGCCTCAACCGAGGACGCCGAAGATATCGAGCCCGACACTCTGACGCCCGTGGTCATCGCCGAGATGGAGACGAAGATTCCGTCGATCACCGTGGGCGAGGCCGTGATGCAGATGGAGCTTGCAGGGCAGCGGATGCTGGTGTTCAGGAACGAAGGCCATGGGGGCGTGAATGTCGTGTATCGTCGGGATGACGGGAACATCGGCTGGATCGATCCCCGCAACAGCAAGTAACGCGTCCCAGTGACGCAGGAACAACGCCGACCTATGGAACTTTCCAAGCTACTCGTCCCGGGCGCCGTGCGTGTTGTCGGCCAGTTCACCTCAAAAAAGCGGCTTTTCCAGGAGCTGGGCGAGATCGCCTCCCAGGCTTACGGGTTGAGCGGAGCGGCGGCCATCGACGGGCTGCAGGAGCGGGAAACCTTGGGGCCGACCGGCGTGGGACATGGCATCGCGCTCCCCCATGCCCGGCTTGAAGACCTGAAGGGGATCATCGGCGTCTTCCTGCGGCTGGAAAAGCCGCTGGATTACGACAGCGTCGACCGGCAGCCGGTGGATCTGGTCTTCAGCCTGTTCGCCCCGAAGGATTCCGGGGTCGACCATCTGAAGGCCCTGGCGCTGGTCAGTCGGACGATGCGGGACCCTGCGGTCGTGACGAAGCTGCGGGCCAATTCAGACCCGGCCAAGCTGTATGCGATCCTGACCGAGGCGCGGGCCCCGCAGGCGGCGTGAGTTACCGCCGCCAGCGGGTGAAACCGAAACCCATGTAGTCGCGCTGGTAGGCCTCGGCTGCGGCGGTCTCAAGGCTTTCGTCCCAGATCGACAGCAGCGCGGCTTCGTCCGGATCTGCCGCCACCACAGGCGGTGCGACATCTGCCTCGGCGGCAAGGGCAGCCAACCCCTCGGCCAGCCGGTCTTCCCGCAGAAGATGGTCCAGCGGCTGGAAGCCCGCCATGCCCTGCACAAGGGCGGTCTGGCTGGCGAGGCTGGGGTCGACACGGGCGCCGGTCTGGCCGCCCACGGCGAGGCGACAGTAGTTCAGGAAGATCAGGAAGGCGGCGCGTTCGGCCTGAACGCTTGCAAAGGGTTCGCCGGGCGGCTGCAACTCGGCCAGAAAGCCGTTGATCAGGATGCGGCGCAGGTCCTGCGCCTCACCCATCACGATCTTGCGGCGGAAGGCGGCGTGGGCGCGCAGCAGCGGGTGGCGCAGAACGGTAAAGCTGCGGTGGCCGGGATGCTTGCGCTTCCATTGGCGGAGCGACTTCTGTTCGAACCCCTCCGTCACCTCGCCCAGACTGGCAAACCAGTCGCGGATCGCCGCCTCGGGGCCAGAGCGGATCGGGAAGAACAAAAGGCCGGTGTCAGAGGCAACCGCGTTCGGCACCCCAGCGGCGCGGCGGGGCTCAAAGCTGGGGGTGCGGCCCAGGTTGAAGACATCCACCGCGGCAATCGCCTCGGCCAGCGCCTCGGGGTTTTCCAGCTTGTCTTCCAGCGGCCCCGGGTTTTGCTTTTTCAGCGTGTCGTCCAGCGTCTTCAGCCGCCCTTCGACCCCCAGGAAGGCCGCAAGGCCGTTCATCACCTCGACCGAGCCGAGGTCTTCGTAGTCAAGGTAGAAGGCGGTCTGCCCGGTCGTTTGCAGCGCGTTCAGAAGCAGCAGTTGGAAGGCCTGGATGTCCTGCAGATGCTGAAGGAACTCCTTGACGTCAAAGCGGGCCTTGGCGGTCTTGAGCCGCTTGGGATTGGTCAGCTTCCACTGGTCGGTGGCCTGGGCGATCTTCCAGGAGACATAGCTTTCCAAGGGGTTACGGGTCAGGATGATCTTGGCGCAGGTCGCATCGGGCAGCACGTCATCCAGGATGCGCAGGTCGTGGTCGTGGAAAAAGCGAAAGCCGGGCAGGCCTTCGGTGTTTTCCCGAAGCTTGGCGAGAAGCGGGCGGGGATCGCGGTCGCGGTCCTCCATCGTGATGCCGAAAAGCTCGGTCCGGTCCTTCTTGCCCAGGATGTAGCGGTTGAAAACCTCGCCATGGCTGAAGACGCCGGGAAGCGCGTTCAGGTTCGCCTCGAGGAGGTTCGACCCGGTGCGCATTTCGGCGAAGACGACGAAGGAGGTAAAGCGCGGCATCTTAGCGAACGATCCGGGGGCGGGCGAAGGTCTGCTCGGGGCGCGCAAGTTCGGCGTCCGAGGGGAAGTCGCCCATCAGCACCGGGGCCATGCCCTGATTGCGCAGGTCCTGCAGGAAGGCACCGAAGCCCTGCAAGGGCAGAAGCTGCGGCAAGTCGGTCAGCCTATGCGCGGCGCGGGGGTTCAGAAGATCGACGATTTCTTCCAGAGGCTCGGCCGGGTTTTCAATGAATTCGGTCAGCGACAGGATGCGCACACGGGCGCGGGTTTCCGGGCCGTTCAGCTCGGCCATGAAATCGGATTCGACCTTCTGCAGGCGGGCGGCCTCGGTGCGGACCTCGGCTGCCGTTTGCCCCGACCGCCAGAGCGGGATGGCGAAGGCCCCGGTGACAACGAAGATCGTGGCGTTGGGGTCGCTGGCGATGACGGGGGCGATGTCCTGTTCGTCGGTTGGCCCGAACTGGAAGCACTGGGTCTCGCCCCTTGTGTTCCAGATCAGGTTCGCAAGAAAGCTGCGCGGGTTGTAGTCGCGCAAGGTCGGGCTGTCGGAGAGACCGCCCTTGAACACCTTCTCGCCCCCCGCAAATTCGGCACGGTCGAAGGCGAAGAGATGGCCGTGGACCCGGGCGTCAAGCGCGCGTTCCAGCCAGGGGGAGAAGTCGCTGAAAAGCTCGGTGAACCCTGCGAAGACGCCGTAGGGGGCCGCCGAAACGGTGCCGCCCCGGGCGCGGATCGGAAAGCGGCTTTGCATGTAAAGGCCGGGGCGGCCCTTCACGCGGCGTTCGGCGGCCTTGGCAAAGAGGCGGTTGATCTTGCCGGGGTTCGGTTCCGAAGCCAGCGCCCGGTCGCCGTCGGGGGTCAGGAAGGTCCGGTAGAGAAAGTCAGCCTCGGGCCAGATCTTGCGGGCGATGAAGGCGTCGGTCTGGCGCAGAAGATGCAGGTGGTCGTCGTAGAACACATGCGGACGGCCCTGGAAGTCGAATTTCGAGAGGGTGAGGGACCGGCTTTCGATGGTGGTGGAGACCTGGCGGACGAGGCTTTGGAAATAGCTTTCGTCGGGGATCCAGACACGCTGGAAATAGCGGTCAAGGGCGGGGCGGTCGGGGTGGTTGACGATCGCTTGCAGGGTGGGCCGGGTCAGGCACCACCACTGGCTGCCAAGGTGGGGAACAAGGCCGTGTGGCAGCCGGCGGCGAAAGCGGAAGAAGCGCTGAAGGGTGACGTAGCCGTCGAAAAGCCGGCGTCGGCGTTTCCAGGCGAAAGGGAAGCGGAGGGTGAAACGCTCTTCGTTCAGCCCGCCGATGGTCCAGCCGACGTCCGCTGTGGTGACGCTTTCGATGAAGTCGGTCGTCGCGTGCTGGCTCAGGTGGGCCTGCAACGCGCGGACGGGCCGGATCGGCAGGCAGGAGCCGGAGGCGAGAAGGACGTGGGAGACGGCGGGGAAGTCGGCCAGCATCTGGGCCGTGGCGTCAAGCGTGGCCTGAACGATGCCGAAGGTCCCCCATTCGCAAGGGGTGCGGCGCGAAAAGCGGATGTCGGGGAGGTCAGAGAGGGCGGTCTGCAGGGCGTCGAACTGGGCTTGGGGCGTGCGGGCATCGACGTGGATCACCACGGGGCAGCCATGCATGGCCCAGTGCCGCGCCAGCTGCGCCGCACGGTCCAGCGCTGCGTGGCACAGCATCACGACGCCCATCGTGATGTCCCCTTGGGTCACGCCCAGTTTCCTTTCGACATCAGGCCCAGAACCTCTAGCTGACGCCAGTTGACATACTTCTCGCTCCAATTGCACCAGAGATCACGCTCGCGGCTGATGCCTTCGCGGTAGGCGCGGTATTCGTGGCTTTGCGCGTAATGCTCACCTCGGGCCAGTTCCTCGGCGGCCTTGGCGGCGAAGGTGTCCAGGAACTTGGCGTGGAGGAGGACGCCTGAGGGGCGTTCCCCGCCTTGGTCGTCGTAGGTAAGGTTCAGCTGGCGGGGCAGCATCATGTGGGTCGAGGAGACATAGGCGTAGGAGCGGTGCCATTTCACCAAGGGCGTCTTGTTCATCGCCGGGGCGTTCTTCGGCCGGTCGGAAAAGAACAGCCTCGCGCGGGGGCCCCCTTGGATCCAGAGGTTGCGGTAGGTGGCATTGCGCGAGATGACGTAGTTGCCGCTGTCGAAATACTGGGCGATCTCGAACGGGTTCTGGCCTTCGCGGTACGGCTGTTCGTGCATCGCGCCCTTGGGATACATGTCCAGCATCATGGCGGAAAAGCAGGGGGTTTCCGCTGCATCCAGCCAGTCGGTCAGGGCGCGCAGGGGGCGGGTTTCGCAGAACGGGTAGACGAGGAATTCGTCCACGTCGACGGTCAGGCACCAGCGCCCGTGGCCGTGACGGCGCAGAAGGTGCATCAGCCAGTCCATCCCGAAGCGCGAGCGTTTGTAGCTGTGCGCGCTGGTCCAGAGCGACACGTCAGGCTGTTCGGCCAGATACTCGCGGGTGCCGTCGTCCGAGCCGTTGTCGACGATCAGGAAGTGGTCGATCCCGAGGCGGCGGTAGTAAGTCAGGAAGTACGGCAGGCGGACGCGTTCGTTGCGGACGGTCGAGAAGAGGAGGATCGGTTGGGCGCCAAGGCTGGCGGTGCGGTCGGCGACGGGCGACAGCTGGCGGCGGCG
>JBGSVS010000362.1:0-6108 GCA_041752895.1 Tabrizicola sp. | reverse complement strand
GGCGGCCTATTCCGGGCGGTCCGAGGCCGGAGTGCCCTTGTGGAAGCGGCTGGCCTATGTGGCGATCACCCGGGCCCAGACGCGGCTTTACTGGGTGGTGCGCAATCGGCTGGCGCGGCCTGCGGATCCGCTGTCGGTCGAGGACCTGCGGCGGGAGCCGTCGCCGTTATCGTTGGGCGAGGCTTCCCCTTCCGACGTGGGCGATCTAGGGTAGGGCCAAGATCAGGGAGTTCGAGATGGCGCTAGTCTTTGTCCAGTTCCGTTGCACGCCCGGCATGACCTACGAGGTCGCCAATGCGATCTGGGACCGCGAGGTGGTCAGCGAGATGTATTCCACCAGCGGCGACTATGACTTGATGGCCAAGGTCTACATCCCCGAGGATCAGGACGTGGGCCACTACCTGTCGTCAAAGCTGTTCGACATCCCTGGCATCCAGCGGACGCTGACCACGATGACGTTCAAGGCGTTCTGATCGCCTCCGCGACCGGGCAAGGATTTCTGAGAGGCTTACAGCCAGGCGCTGCGCCCTTTTCCGACGACAAGCGCGACACTGGCATAACCGTCCCGGGCGAGAAGTGCGTCAAGGCCGGTGGTGATCTTCGGAACCAGCGATAACCCCTGATAGACGAGCGCCGTGTATAGCTGCACCGCCGAGGCCCCGGCGCGGATCTTCTGGTAGGCATCCTCGGCCGAAGCGATGCCGCCGACCCCGATAAGCGGCATGGTGCCATGCGTCAGTTCCGACAGCCGCGCCAGCACGCGTGTGGACTTTTCGAACAATGGCGCCCCGGAAAGGCCACCAGCCTGGTCTCGATTTGCAGATTTCAAACCTTCGCGCGACAGCGTGGTGTTGGTCGCGATGATCCCGGCCACCCGGGCCGTGACGGCGACGTCGACGATATCCTCAAGCTCTCCCCCCGAGAGATCGGGCGCGATCTTCAGGAAGACCGGGATCGGCTTTGTCAGGTTCGCCCGCGCCTCCATCACCCGCTGGAGGAGTGCTGCAAGCAGCGTCCGGCCCTGCAGGTTGCGCAGGCCCTCGGTGTTGGGGGACGACACGTTGACAGTGGCAAAGTCGACATGCGGGCCGCAGCGCGCAAGCACTGCGGCAAAATCGGCGGCGCGGCTGTCCGAGGTCTTGTTCGCGCCAAGGTTCAGGCCGACGGGCACCGGGCTCGGCCTGCGCGCAGCAAGGCGGGCGGCAATCGCCTCCATTCCCTGGTTGTTGAAGCCGAAGCGGTTGATCGCGGCGCGGTCTTCGGTCAGCCGGAAAAGGCGGGGCTTCTCGTTGCCGGGCTGGGGCAGCGGCGTGGCGGCGCCCACCTCGATGAAGCCGAAGCCCGCGTGGCACATGGGGTCAATCGCCTGGGCGTTCTTGTCGTAGCCTGCGGCCAGGCCAACCGGGTTCGACAGCATCATGCCCGCGACCCGGATGCGGAGGCGCGGCAGGTCCACCTTGGCTGGCAGAGGGGCCAGGCCGCTGCGCAGCGCCAGAAGCGACAGGCCATGCGCGCGTTCCGGATCAAGCCGGTGCAGGATCGCAAGCCCGAGACGTTCGCGTGTGGTCACCACAGCCCCTTCGGGAAGATGTGGCCGGTCGCCCCCAGGGGAAGCGACTTGTCCCAGACGACCTCGTCCAGCCGAAGCGCCCGGTAGAGATGCGGGAAAAGCTGACTGCCGCGCGATGGCTCCCACTTCAGGGCCGGGCCAAGGCGGGTGTCTTCGACCGCCACAAGCACGAGATCGCTTTCGGTCGCAAACCACTTGGCGGCGGTTTCGGCGACCTGCGCGGGCGTGGAGAAATGGATGAAGCCATCGGCCAGATCGACCGGCGCGCCAAGCGTTTCGCCTGCGGCGCGGAAAGCATCCCATTCGGGGCGGCGGAAGATCTTGAGGATCAGCATGGTTGGCCGAATAGCGAAGCTGTGCAGCCGTGGCAATGGTTTGCCGGTCGTCATGCGCCTGATACGGGTCCGGATGATGTTCCTTTGACACCAGTGCCCGGCACAGCGCAAAGTTCCGGCATCGGCCTACAATCCTTGGGAGAGTCGCAATGCAGAAACTTTCAACACTTGCTATCGCCGCAGCCATGATGGCCGCCCCGGCCGGCGCAGAGACGGTCAAGCTGACGCTTCTTGGGGTGGGCGATGTCTACAACTTCGAGGAAGAGGACGGACGCGGCGGCTTTGCCCGGCTGAACGCGGTGGCCAGGGCGGAACGCGCGGCCAATCCGAACACGCTGTATCTTTTCAACGGGGACATGCTGAGCCCGTCGCTCGCCTCGGGCTTTGACAAGGGGCAGAACACCATCGATTTCACTAACCTTGTGCCGTTTGACCTGGCGGTGCCGGGAAACCATGAGTTCGACTTCGGGCCGGAGAACTTCTTCGAGAAGATGAAGGCGTCGAAATACCCTTGGGCGGCAGTCAACATCACCAACGACGACGGATCGGCCATCGAGGGCCTGGGCGGGGTGATGATGAAGGACGTCGCGGGGCTGAAGATCGCGTTGATCCCGGTGGCGCAGGATACCAGCCCCGAAGTGTCGTCGACGGGCAGCCTGAAGTTCCTGCCTACGGTCGACGGCGGCATCGCGGCTGCGGAAAAGGCGATCGAAGACGGAGCCGATCTGGTGATCGGCGTGGTCCAGACCAACATGGAAAACGACCGCAAGCTGGTCGCGAGCCACGCCTTCGACGTGATCCTGTCGGGCGACGACCATTCCTACGCCACCGCCTATGACGGGGTGACGGCCTATGTCGAGACCTCGGTCGACGGGCAGCTTCTGACGCCGATCGATCTGACCGTGGACATCGAGGTCAAGGACGACGGCACGCGCGAGATCAGCTGGACCCCGACGTTCCGCTTCATCGACACGGCAACCGTGACGCCGGACCCCGAGACGGTGGCGATGGCCGACGCGCTGCGGGCGCAGATGGACGAGACGCTGAATGTCGAGATCGGCACGCTGGAGGCCGCTTTGGACAGCCGCCGCAATCTGGTGCGGTCGGAAGAGGCGACGATGGGCAACCTGATCGCCGATGCGATGCGGGATGCGACCGGGGCGGATATCGCGATCATGAACGGCGGCGGCATCCGGGGCGATACGACCTATGACGCGAGCCGCAAGCTCACGCGCCGCGACATCCTGACGGAGCTTCCGTTCGGCAACACGACGGTGGTGACGGAACTGCCGGGGTCTCAGGTCCTGCTGGCGCTTGAGAACGGGGTGAGCCAGGCCGAGAAGGGCGCCGGGCGGTTCCCGCAGGTTTCGGGGCTGTCCTTTGCCTTCGACGTTGCGGCCCCGGCTGGCAGCAGGGTCAGCGAGGTCATGGTCGGGGGCGCCGCGTTGGAGGCTGACAAGCTCTACAAGGTCGCGGTCAACGATTACATCCTGGGCGGTGGCGACGGCTATGCGAGCCTTGGTGGCGGCAGGGTCCTTACTGATGGACCGACCGGGCAGCTCGTCGCGAATGACGTGATGGCCTATGTCGAGAAGCTGGGGACGGTGAACGTCGCTATCGAGGGCCGGATCAAGAAGCTGGGGCAGTAGCACCGGGGCACGCTCGTCGTTTCCTCGTTGCGTCCGAGGAGGAGACGAAGTCGAACGACGAGGGGCTCAAGGCCTGCTTGGTCTTCGGCTTTCGATCGCCTATCCTTGGCCCATGTGCGGGCGGTTCACCATCACTCATCCGAACGAGGCGCTGGCGGCGCTGTTCGACGCCGTGCCGGGGAACGACCTGCCGGTCTCGCCGAACTTCAACGTCTGTCCGACGAACCCGGTTGCAGTGGTGACCTCGGACGGAGGCCAGCGGCGGCTGCGGACTATGCGCTGGGGGTTCCTGCCCAGCTGGTACAAGGCGCCGAACGACGGGCCGCTGATCATCAACGCGCGGTCCGATACGGTGGCGACGAAGCCCGCCTTCAAGGCCGCGATCCGCGAGCGGCGCTGCATCGTGCCCGCAAGCGGGTTCTATGAATGGTCCGAGGGCGAAAAGGGCGCGCGGTTGCCCTGGTATTTCACCCGGACCGATGGTCTGCCGATGGCGCTTGCCGGGGTCTGGCAGCGCTGGGGGGATGTCGACACTGTGGCCATCGTATCAACCGAGGCCGGGCCGGGGATGGGGAACATCCACCACCGCGAGCCGGTGATCCTTGAGCGTGAGGATTGGACCCTGTGGTTGGGCGAGGCCGGGCACGGGGCGGCTGTGCTGATGAAGGCCACGGCCGAGGGGGTGATGACGCAGCCTTACCGCGTGGGGGTCGAGGTCAACTCGAACCGCGCTTCGGGGGCGGGGCTGATCGAGCCGATTGCGGCGTAAGGTCAGTTCCAGCGTCAGGCGCTAAGATGCAGCAGCAGGGGAAGCGGGTTGCTTTCGCTATCCCGTCCGTCCCCTTTCGAGCGGATAGCCGACACGTCGTCCCGGTCACCCGGCTTCGTCCGTTCGGCGGCTTTGCCCCGCCAGCAGCATCAGTCCGGCTCCGCCAAGGCTGAGCAGTGCCGCCACGGCCATTAGCGGGGTGTAGGAAGCACCGGAGTTCAGGGAAAACACCGCAGCCGCGACCCAGACCGACACCACGCGCGACAGATCGACCAGCGAGGTTGAAAGGCCGACGCGGGACGGGATCGCCTCTTGCAGGTAGCTGATGTTGATGCTGAGAAGCGCCGCGATGGCGATGGCGGCGATGGATTGCAGAAGGACGACCTGAAGGAAGCTGCCCGCGAAAACCATCAGTCCGAAGTAGACAGCGAAAAGCGCGCTGGCGGCAGCAAGGATCACGTCCTTGCGCACCCGCATCGCAAGGTAGCCCCAGCCGATCATCGCCGGGACCTCGATTGCTGCTGCGATCGATGCGTTGATGCCGACCTGGGTAAGACTGCCGTTCAGGTCGCGCAGGATGACCAGCGGCAGAAGCACCATGTTCAGTTGCACGGCGGCCATGGCGCAGGTCACGCCGACAATCCCGAACCTGTAGGGGGCAGCGATGCGGATGCGGGGAGGAGCGACGGCCGGTTTGTCCGGGTCGGGGGGCGCTACCCCGATCTTTGCGCTCGGTTGCAGCCAGACTAGGCCGATCACCAGCGTGCAGCCGACATGGGCCACGGCCGAGAAGGCGAAGACCGAATAGGCCGACCAGCGCGCTGCGATCAACCCGGCCAGGGGTGGGACGATGATCCAGGCCATGGTGAACATGCTGCGCAGGACCGACAGGATGAACTCGGCCCGCTCGGGGTGGGTGCGGTTGTAGAAGGCCCGCGAGTAGGAAAAGCTTTGCGAAAAGAGCGCATTGCCGAAGGGGACCAGCAGGCAGAAGGCCAGGACGAAGACGAAGGGTGTCTGGATCGCCCAGATCAGGCCGAAGGCTATGACCCCCATGACCGCGCAGAGAAAGATCAGGATGCGGCGGTCGGCGACCTTGTCCGAAAGCCAGCCAAGTGCCACCGAGGCACAGGCGCTGCCGACTGCGGTCAGGGCCATGACGGTGCCAAAGGCCGCATTCGACAGGCCAAGAGAATCGACGCCCACAATGGCCCGATACGGCGTCATGGCGGCGAACGCAGCGCCCGACAGGAAGATGTTGGTGGCCAGAAGACCGGTCACGCGGCGGGTCTGCGTCATGCTGCGGGTCCTGTTGCAGGGTCCCGCATCGTTACCGACGCAAGCCTGACGCGGCAACCTGAGTTGCGCTGGCCCGACGTACCCTTTTAGCGCACCGGGGACTTGTAGGTCATGCGGCGGATCGAGCCGGATTTGGAGCGCATCAGGATCGTCTCCAGCGTCACGAAACCGGGTTCGCGTTTGATGCCAGCCAGAAGCGAGCCGCTGGTCACTCCGGTCGCAGCGAAGATCACGTCGGCGCGGACAAGGTCGTCGCGGGTGTAGACGCGGTCGAAGTTGGTGATCCCGGCCTTGCGGGCGCGGGCGCGTTCGTCGTCGTTGCGAAAGAGAAGCTTGCCGTAGAACTGGCCGCCCATGCATTTCAGCGCGGCGGCGGCAAGGACGCCTTCGGGTGCGCCGCCTGACCCCATGTACATGTCGATGCCGGTCAGCTCGGGCTCGGCGCAGTGCATGACGCCGGCGACGTCGCCGTCAGTGATCAGGCGG
>JBGSVS010000361.1:0-2880 GCA_041752895.1 Tabrizicola sp. | reverse complement strand
CCCGGCTTCGCGCCGCCTCGGCCCGGTCGGCAGCCCGGTCGGGACGGCGGGATTCGGGGGATTGCGGGATCGCGACCAATAGGGCCGCCTCGGCCGGGGTCAGGCGGTAAGGCTCTTTCCCGAAGTAGCTGATCGAGGCCGCGCGGACCCCTTCAAGGTTCCCCCCAAAGGGCGCAAGATGCAGATAAAGCTGCAGGATCTGGTCCTTCGACAGCCGCCGCTCCAGCGCCAGCGCCACCCGCATCTGCCGCAGCTTGCCGCCGACCTGGCCGGTCGTGCCGTCCTCCAGCAGGCGCGCAACCTGCATCGTCAGGGTCGATCCGCCTGATATAACGCGCCCGTTCCACACCGCCTGCAGCACCGCCCGCGTCAGCGACCGTGGATCGACCCCCGCATGGTCGCGGAACCGCTTGTCCTCATAGGCCAGCAGCATCGCCAGATACTTCGGGTCCACCTTGTCGGGCGGCAGGGCCAGCCGCCAGCGGCCGTCGGCCACGGTATAGGCGCGCAACAGGTCACCATCGCGGTCCAGCACCTCTACCGACATCTCGACCGCCAGGGGCGGCAGCACGGTCGCGTCGATCCAGACATCGAACCGGTCCCGGCCCAGGGCGGCAAGCCAGAGGCTAAGGGTCAAACCGATGATCCAGCGCGCGTGCATCAATGGCCCCCGACACCCTGCGGGGCAGAACTTTCATGTTCGGCAAGCGCAACACAGGGCAGCGCCCTCCCTCGGGTGGGCGCAGCAACGGTCGAAGGGGGCGGTTTATGGTTCAACTTCTCCCACCGCAGTTCGGGTGACTGACGTCGCAAAGCGCCCTCCCACGGGGGAGGGAGGGCGCGGACCGGCGGCCTTCGGCCTTGAATCCGGTCCAAGCAGGCTCTGCATCACTTCGTGATCGTCAGCTCACCCGTCTCGCTTCTTGCCCGGAAGTCGGGGCGATACATGTCCTCGACAGACGCCGCCGGGTGGTGGAACGTGCCCGGAGACACCGCCCGAACCACATAGGCCAGCTTGAACGGCTGCTCGGACGACCAGTCCACCGCCGTCAGGAACCGGTCCTGCCGGAACTCGCTGTGGGCCACGTCCTGCAACGTATCCAGCCAGCCAAGTTCAGACGTGGACCCCGCCGACATCAGGTTCGGGTTGTCGATCTCGAACCCCGCGGGCAGCGGGTCACTGACCATCAGCCGCGCCTCGCCATAGTCGAAGGGCGTGACTTGCAGCACCGTCACCAGCCGCGTCCCTGCCGCCACGCTGCCCGGAGCGACTTCCTCGCCAGACATCGTGTAGTAGGTCCGCGTGATCGCATAGCCGTTGCCGCCCGCCGGTTCGGGTTCGGACGGGACACCATAGGTCGTCACCGTGACCGTGGTATCCGCCCCGTCATTCTTCACCACGACCGGAGTCACTGACCCCGCGTCCAGGACCCGCACCAGCGGACCCTCGGCAGGCTTGCCGTCGATGGTCAGCCCGTCCACCGCCGGCCGGTCGATCAGCGCGTTCGTCGCCAAAAGCGCCCAGGTCGCCTCTTGCGTCGACAGGTTCGTGCCCCGCGTCGCCAGCCGGTCGGTCAGCGCCTCGCGGTCCACCGCTTCGGACCCGGCCTCGACCGCCAGCGTCAGAAGTGCTGCCGTATCGCGGTAACGCGTGCCGTAGTCCACGCGCCACAGCTGGCCAACCTCGGGCGGCAGGGCCTCCATCTTCGCGACGGCCTTGCGGAACATAGCGTCGGCCCGCGCCTGATCGCCATAGGACGCCAGCGCCGCACCGATCTGCCCCATCGCCAAGGGCGTCGCAAAGTCGTCGCCCTTCACGTCGGCATAGTAGCGCAGATCGCCAATCGCCGCCGCACCTTCGCGCGCCAGAACCATCAGCGCATAGGCCAGCGCCTCACCGCCGCCGTTGGTCTCGGCGCTGAAGTCGGGCGCGTAGTTCACCTGGTTGCGCAGGTTCGCCAGCGCCGACTTGAACGCAACGTCCGGCACCTGATACCCCTGAGCCTTCGCCCGGCTCAGGAAGTCCGTCACATAGGCGTCCAGCCAGAAGTCGCCCTGATCCGGCCCCCAAAGCCCGAAGCCGCCGGTCGAGGACTGGTTCGCCAGGATCTCGACGATGGCCTCGTTGATCCGGCCCTGCAGCGCGTCATCGCCGTCAAGGTCCATCACCCGCGCCACTTCATCGAAGTACAGCAGCGGCAGCGCGCGTGAGGTCATCTGCTCGGTGCAGCCATAGGGATAGCGGTCCAGCGCCGCCAACAGCCCGGGAGCATTAAGCCGCGCCAGTGGCCCCACCGCCATCGTGGCCTTGCCCGAGCCGTCCACCAGCCCCGCAAAGACATTGCCGTCGAAGGTGAAGGTCTGGCCCGAAGCCAGCTCCAGCCGAGTAATCCGTGCCACTTCCGGGTCATTCACCTGCACCGGCACGGTCAGCGTCTTCTTCAGCACCTTCCCGTCCGGCGTGGTCAGGGAAATGTCGATGGTCTGCACCCCGACCGCGCCTGCCGTCACCGGCACCTCGAACACCGCCTTGGCCTTGTCGCCAAGGTCAAAGCCCGAGGGCACCGTTCCAAGGGTAAGCCCCGAGGCGCTGACATCCAGGCTCATCCGGCCCGACGGACCCGTCGCATGGACCACTTCCAAGAGCAGCCGCGAGGTATCGCCCGGCGACAGGAAGCGCGGCACCGAGGCCGTCACCACCACCGGGTCACGCACCAGAACGTCAGCCGACGCCTGACCGACCCCAGTCTTCGACCAGGCAACCGCCATCACCTTCACCGTGCCGTTGAACGACGGCAGATCGAAGGACGCCCGCGCATGGCCATCCGCGCCCACCGTCACCGGCCCGGTGAAATAGGCCACCAGTTCCTCTGTGGGGGG
>JBGSVS010000360.1:0-7029 GCA_041752895.1 Tabrizicola sp. | reverse complement strand
GGCGCGGGCCGTGTCGAAGGGTCGGGCGTCCTTCTGCGCTACCGCATCCGCCTTACGCCCGAGGCCGGGGGCCATGTCCTTGACGTGACCGACTGGATGTATCTTCTGGACAACGGCACGATCATGAACCGCTCGCAGTTTCGCAAGTTCGGGATCAAGGTCGCCGAACTGGTCGCCACCATGCGCCCGGTCGAGAAAGCCGCTGCCCAGAGCGCAGAGTCTCTGGCGCTTGCCGCCGAATGAGGGACTTCCGGGGAAAGCGCTACTGGCTGGTCGGCGCGTCCGAGGGTCTGGGTCTCGCCCTTGCCCGGCTTTTGTCCGAAGCCGGGGCCGAAGTGATCCTGTCGGCCCGCAGTGAGGATACCCTGAAGGCCGCCGCCGCCAGCCTGCCCGGTCCGGCGACGGTCTTGCCGGTTGATGTCGGCTCTACCGAAAGCGTCAGCACCGCAGCGGCGCAGCTGCCAGAGCTTGACGGGATGGTCTTCCTTGCAGGTGTCTACTGGCCGGTGCGGGCGCAGGATTGGGACGCCAAGGCCGCCGAGACGATGGCCGACATCAATTTCACCGGCTGCATCCGCGCCGTCGGCGCCGCCCTGCCCGCAATGGTCGCCAAGAACCGGGGCCATATCGTCATCACCGGCTCCCTGTCCGGGTTCCGGGGCCTGCCGGGAGCGATCGGCTACGCCGCATCAAAGGCCGGAACGATGGTCCTTGCCGAAAGCCTCTATGCCGACCTGCGCAAATCCGGCGTCACGGTGCAACTGGCCAACCCCGGCTTCATCCGCACCCGCCTGACCGCGAAGAACGACTTCACCATGCCCTTCATCATGGAACCCGAAGCGGCGGCGCAGATCATGTTCCGCCACATGGAACGGGGCGGCTTCAAGATCAGCTTCCCGACGCTGTTCAGCTGGCTGTTCCGGGGGGGGCAGTTCCTGCCCGACTGGCTTTACTACGCGATGTTTCCGCCCAAGGCCTGACCGCCCAGCCGCCGCGCGGCCAGCCAGCTTGCCAGCGCCATTATCCCCGCTGCGGCGAGGCAAAGGGGCAACCCGCCAACCTGATAGCTGAGGCCTGACAGCAGCGTCCCGATCAACCGCCCCGCAGCGTTGGCCATGTAGTAGAACCCGACGTCCCGCGTGATCCGGTCCTCTGATCCGAAGGCCAGGATCAGGTAGGAATGGACCGAGGAGTTGACCGCGAAGACAAAACCGAACAGCAAGAGGCCACCGATCAGCGTGGCGGTCAGCCAGCCTGAAGGCCCCCCAGCCACCCAGGCCGCCCCGGCCAACAGGAACGGGATCGGCACCAGAAGCCCGGCCCAGAGGATCGCCTTCTGCACGGTCTCGGCCTCGGGCTGGCCCTTCGCGCCCAGAAGGTGCGGTGCAAAGGCCTGGACCGCGCCATAGGCGATGATCCACAGCGCGAGGAACCCGCCGATCAGGAAGAACGCCTCGCGACGCCCGTCCGGGGTGCCGTCCGACAGCACCGCCTGGAAATAGACCGGGATGCCCACGACGAACCAGACATCGCGCGCACCGAACAGGAACAGGCGTGCCAGGCTCAGCCGGTTTACCCGCTCATCCTTCGACCGCCAACCGCCCCAGGCCTCATCGGACTTCATCTTCCCCGGCAGGCCCGCAGGCAGGAAGAGGACCACGGCGGCAAGGATCACCGCCAGCACCGCCGCCATCCCCCAAACCGCCGCGTTAAACCCCGCCAGCGCCAGCAGCGCCGCGCCAAGGAAAAAGCCCAGCCCCTTGACGGCATTCTTCGACCCCGTCAGCAGTGCCACCCAGCGGAAAAGGCCCCCGTCCTCTTGCGGGGCCAGCAGTTTCACGGCGGATTTCGACGACATCTTCGCCAGATCCTTCGCAACCCCCGACACCCCCTGCACCGCCATCACAAAGGCGACCGAGGCCGCAACCCCCCACTCGGCATCCAGCTGCGCTAGCGCGACCAGCGCCCCGATCTGCAACGCCAACCCGCCATACAGCGTCGCGGCCAGCCCGAACCGCGCCGCCAGCCACCCGGCGCCAAGGTTGGTCACGATCCCGGCCAGTTCATACAGCAAGAACAGCCAGGCCAGCTGCACCGGCGTGAAGCCAAGCCCGTTGAAGTGCAGCAGCACCAGCATCCGCAACGCGCCGTCCGACAGCATGAAGGCCCAATAGGCCGCCGTCACCGCCGCATAGGCCCGCAAGGGGTTTGGCGCCGTCACATCGACCCCGCCACCATCCGCGCGATGTCGGCCAACCGGCAGGAGTAGCCCCATTCGTTGTCATACCAGGCGTAGATCTTCACCTGCGTCCCGTTGATCACCATCGTCGATGGCCCGTCGATGACCCCAGACCGCGGGTCATTGGTGTAGTCGCTGGACACCAAAGGCCGCGCCTCATACCCCAGGATGCCCTTCAGCGGACCCTCGGCAGCGGCCTTGAACAGCGCGTTCACCTCTTCGACCGTCGTCGCCCGCTCCACCTCGAACACGCAGTCGGTGAGGGAGGCGTTCAACAGCGGCACCCGCACCGCATGGCCGTTCAGCCGCCCCTTCAGCTCTGGGTAAATCAGCGTGATCGCCGTGGCGCTGCCAGTCGTCGTCGGGATCAGGTTCATCAACGCCGACCGCGCCCGGCGCATGTCCTTGGCGGGGCGGTCCACGATGGTCTGCGTGTTCGTAACATCATGGATCGTGGTGATCGACCCATGCCGGATGCCGATACCTTCGTGGATCACCTTCACCACCGGCGCGAGGCAGTTCGTCGTGCAACTTGCCGCCGTCACCAGCGCCTGACTGCCGTCGTAAAGCCCATGGTTCACCCCATAGACCAGGTTCAGCGCCCCGCCATCCTTGACCGGAGCACTGACCACCACCTTCTTCGCCCCCACCGCATAATAAGGCGCGACCTTGGCCGCCGTCTTGAAGACGCCCGTGCAATCGATGACCAGATCGACGCCCAGCTCGGCCAGTGGCAGCGCCTCGATGGTCTTTTCGTGGCAAAGCCGGATCGGCTTGCCATCCAGCACCAGCGCGCCATCGCCCGCCGCAACCGGGGTCCGCCAGCGGCCATGAACAGAATCGAACTCCATCAACAGCGCGTGCTGCGCGGCGTCGCCTTCCGGGTCGTTCAGCAGCACTATGTCACCGCCCGCGCCCGTGTCGATCAGGTCGCGCAGGGCAAGTTTTCCGATCCGGCCAAGGCCGTTCAAGGCAATCCGGGGCATGGGGTCAGGCCTTTTCGGACGAATGGGCGTCAGTGCCGATGGCATCCACATGGGATTGCAGCGACAGACGGCTCAGGCTTTCGAACGGCAGTTCGACAAAGGCCGCAATCCGGCGCCGCAGGGCCGCATAGGTCTGGGCGAAGACCAGCGCCTTTTCCGCCTCCGTCCCCGTGGCCTTCACCGGGTCCGGCAGGCCCCAATGCCCGGTGATCGGCTGCCCCGGCCAGGGCGGGCATTCCTCCATCGCCGCCGTGTCGCAGACGGTGAAGACGAAATCCATCACGATGGACCCCGGCGTCTGGAACTCGGACACATGCTTGGACCGCAACCCCGCGATGTCGTGTCCGTTGCGCTGCAGCACCTCAAGCGCAAAGGGGTTCGGCGTCGCATCGGCGCGATGTCCAGCCGAAAACGCCTGGAACTTGCCCTGCCCAAGGTCACGCAGCAGCGCCTCGGCAAAGATCGACCGGGCCGAGTTGCCCGAACAGATGAACAGCACGTCGAAATCGGTGTCCCGCATGGCAGTGTCCTTTCGGTTGGGGTGAAGCGAGGCCAGAAGATCAGGCCGTGCCCGGCCCACATCCAGCGCCAGATAGCCGATCAACGCCTCGGCTCGGTCCAGGTCAACCGAGTAATACAGCGACCGACCGTCCCGCGTGACCGCGACAAGACCCGAGGCCGTCAGGTCTGCCAGATGGTGCGACAGGGTGTTCTGCTTAAGGTCCAGCGCCTCGGCGATCTCGGTCGGACGGACGCCCTGCGGCGCAAAGCGCATGAGCAGCCGAAAGACCGCCAGCCGGTCCGGGTGGCCAAGGGTGGCAAAGGCATGCGAGGCGCGGGACTGTTCCATATTTCCCGAATGTGGGAAACATGAGATCGAGTCCAGTGAAGGTTTCATGACAGGCTCTGCGGCAGGGCTTACGGCGAAAGCGTTGCAAACCGACGGCGCATCGGCCAGATCCTCAGGCCCAGGACTGCCGCACTCATTGCCAGCAATTCAACTTTTACCTGCCCTTTTCGGAAATACTCCACCGGGGGTCCGGGGGTGTGAAACTCCCCGGGGGCCGGCCTGGCATTCCAGCGTAGGCAGTATTGCCCGGTTGCATCCCTCATTGATGCGCGGAACCCCGCCTAGAACAGACCGTCGCCGCCCTGGTCCTGCTCGATCACCTCGTCGGCGACCACCGCCCCAGCCCCGCCGATCAGCAAAGGGGCGCAGCCTGCCGTTGCCAGCGCAAGCAGCGTCATCAGCACTACAAGTCCCGTTTTCCGCATCTTCTTTTCTCCCTGCTCAAATCTTGCCAATTCCCTAACGTCCGCGACCAAGCCTTTGATTTCAAAGCAGGTCCCGGGCTTGTCCACCGTGGACAGATCAGAACTCCACCCCCGGCTGGCCCTTGATCCCGGACCGGAACGGGTGCTTGACCAGCGTCATCTCGGTCACCAGATCCGCCGCCTCGATCAGTTCATCCTTTGCATTCCGACCCGTCAGGACGACATGAGTCAAGGGTGGCTTCTCGGTCTTCAGGAACGCCAGCACCTCGCCGATGTCCAGGTAGTCGTAGCGCAGCGCGATGTTGATCTCATCCAATAACACCAGCCTGACGTTCGGGTTCCGGATCAGCTCCTTGGCCTTCTCCCACCCCGCCCGCGCCGCCGCGATGTCGCGGGTCTTGTCCTGCGTCTCCCAGGTGAAGCCTTCGCCCATCTCGTGAAACTGGCAGAGATCGGAGAAATTCTCGGTCAGCAGCCGCCGCTCGCCTGTGTCCCAGGCCCCCTTGATGAACTGCACCACCGCGCAGGGCATCCCATGCGCCACGCAGCGCAGGATCATCCCGAACCCGGAGGAGCTTTTCCCCTTGCCCGCCCCGGTGTGGACGATGATCAGCCCCTTCTCGCCCTCTTTCCCCGCCATGATCTTGTCCCGCGCGGCTTTCTTCTTCGCCATCTTCTGGGCGTGCCGGGCGAGGTCATCGACGGCAGGTTCGGGCTCGGGTGTCGCAACGGTCTCGGTCATGGTCGGTCGTGTCCTTGACAAGAAGGGGGTGCTTGCCTCAGGTGGGCTGGCGCTGGTTCCTGTTTATGACAGGCGAAGAGGGAATGCGACAGGTCGGAAGCGACCCAAAGCAGCCGCCCCCGCGACCGTGACCGGAGAGGTCTCCAATGCCACTGGCCAAGGCCGGGAAGGCGGGGGGCCGTGGGGCAAAGGCCCCGTATCCGCAAGCCGGGAGACCTGCCAGCGCGACGGACGTAACCGGCGGACGGGGTGTTCCGCGACCGGGTGAGGGCGGGAAACCGTCCTCTCTGGCCCATGCCCCGACCCCACAAGGACAGGCGCGATGGGCACCACGCTATATGTCTGCACGACGTGCAAGGCCGGGGAACCGGTTCTTGACGGCGATCCGCGCCCCGGAGCGCAGTTGCATGCCGCCCTGACCGCCGAACCCGCCCCAGAAGGCGTCCGCATCGTCGGCGTCGAATGCCTGTCCGCCTGCAACACCGGCTGCGCGGTTTCCCTCACCAAGCCCGGAGCCTGGTCCTACGTCTACGGCCGCCTGACCCTTGACGACGTCCCCGCGATCCTGGAGGGCGCGGCGAAATACGCAGCCACCGCCGATGGCATCGTCCCCTGGCGTGAGCGTCCGACCGTGTTCCGCAAGCAGAGCATTGCCCGCATCCCTCCCCTTTCCCTAGATGAGGCCGCCGAATGACTGATCTGACCAAAATCCCCGTGACCGTGATCACCGGCTTTCTTGGGGCGGGCAAGACGACCCTCATCCGTCACCTGATGCAGAACCCGCAGGGCAAGCGCCTGGCGATCCTCGTCAACGAGTTCGGCACTGTGGGGGTCGACGGCGACATCCTGAAGTCTTGCGCCGATGACAACTGCCCAGTGGAGAACATCGTCGAGCTTGCCAACGGCTGCATCTGCTGCACCGTTGCCGACGATTTCATCCCGACGATCGAGGCCCTGATGGCGATGCCCATCCGCCCCGATCATATCCTGATCGAAACCTCCTGCCTTGCCCTGCCGAAACCGCTCCTCAAAGCCTTCGACTGGCCCGCCATCCGCAGCCGCATCACCGTTGATGGAGTCATCGCCCTGGCCGATGCCGAGGCCGTGGCGGCCGGTCGCTTTGCCCCCGACGTGGCCGCCGTTGACGCCCAACGCGCCGCCGATCCCTCGCTGGACCACGAGACGCCCCTCTCCGAAGTTTTCGAAGACCAGATCCTTTGCGCCGACCTGATCCTGCTGTCGAAGGCCGACCTCGCTGGCGAAGCGGGCCTCGCCACCGCCCGCGAGGTCATCGCCGCCGAAATGAATCGCCCCGTCCCGATGCTGTCGATGACCGAAGGCGTGATTGACCCCCGCGTGATCCTTGGCCTCAACGCCGCCGCTGAGGATGACCTTGCGCAACGCCCCTCGCACCACGACGGCCACGACGACCACGAACACGACGATTTCGACACCATCGTCGTCGATCTACCCGAAGTGACCGACCCCGAGGCGCTTTCGGCCGCCATCACCCGGCTGGCCAACGAACAGAAAATCCTGCGCGTGAAGGGCCATATCGCCGTCACTGGAAAACCGATGCGGATGCTGGTGCAGGCCGTCGGCGCGCGGGTGCGGATGCAGTTCGACAGGCCCTGGGGGACGCAGCAGCGCCTCTCGCAGCTGGTGGTCATCGCCGAGCATGACGACATCAATGAGGCCGCGATCCGCAAGGTTCTGGGGGCCTGACCGACGTGATTTCCTTCTCCACCCAAGGGCACGAAGCGCCTCCCTCCCCCCTCTGTGGGGGA
>JBGSVS010000359.1:0-12009 GCA_041752895.1 Tabrizicola sp. | reverse complement strand
GGTCTTCGCTGACCCCGCCGTGGCCGAGCTTGACCTTGGGTCGGACCGCGTTCCGGGCGGCGGGATCGTCGCACGCCTGCTGCTTCTGCCGGTCGAAGACGAAACCGGCGGCCGCCTCGTCCTGGGCATGCTTGGCTTTGCCGATCCGCGCCCGGCGCGCTGCAAGCTGCAGATCCTGTCGCGCCGCGAAGAACGGCTGATCCTTGCCCCGGCTCCGGCCCCCGAAGTCGCCCCACCCGTCGTCCCGATCCGCCGTATGCGGCATCTGGCGCTGGTTCACAGCAGCCAATGAAAAAGCGGCGGGACCAGCCCGCCGCCTTTCCCGATTTTCCCTAGATCACAGCGCGACGCGGCGCGCGTCTTCCCGCTGCGAGGACAGCTCTTCCGCCACCAGGAACGCCAGTTCCAGCGACTGCGAAGCGTTAAGCCGCGGGTCGCACGCCGTGTGATAGCGGTCGGCGAGGTTCTCATCCGACACCGCGCGCAAGCCGCCGGTGCATTCGGTCACGTCCTTGCCCGTCATCTCGAAATGGACGCCGCCGGGGACGGTGCCCTCGGCCTTGTGGATCGCGAAGAACTCGCGCACTTCGCGCAGGACGCTTTCGAACGGCCGGGTCTTGTAACCGCTGGCAGCCTTGATCGTGTTGCCGTGCATCGGGTCGCAGGACCAGAGAACCTTGGCCCCTTCGGCCTGCACCGTCTTGATCAGACGCGGCAGGTGGTCGCCGACCTTGCCCGCACCAAAGCGCGCGATAAGGGTCAGGCGGCCCGGCTCGTTTTCCGGGTTCAGCTTGGCCATCAGGACCTTGAGGTCTTCCGCCATGGTCGAAGGCCCGCATTTCAGCCCGATCGGGTTCAGCACGCCCCGGCAGAATTCGACATGCGCGCCGTCGGGCTGCCGCGTACGGTCGCCGATCCAGATCATGTGACCCGAGCCTGCCACGTTCTGCCCGGTGATGCTGTCGACCCGGCACAAAGCCTCTTCGTATTCCAGCAGCAGCGCCTCGTGGCTGGTGTAGAAGTCCACCCGCGCAAGTTCGTTCGCGGTCTCCGAATTCACGCCCGCCGCGTTCATGAAGTCCAGCGCGTCCGAGATCCGGTTCGCCATCTCGCGGTAGCGTTCGGCCTTGTCATGCTCGGCAAAGCCCAGCGTCCAGCTGTGCACCCGGTGAATGTCGGCAAAACCGCCGGTCGAGAACGCGCGCAGCAGGTTCAGTGACGCCGCCGCTTGGGTATAGGCCTGAAGCATCCGGTTCGGGTCGGGGATGCGCGCTTCGGGCGTCGGATCAAAACCGTTGATGATGTCGCCCTTGTAAGAGGGCATCTCGATCCCGTCGATCACCTCGGTCGGGGCCGACCGGGGCTTGGCGAACTGGCCCGCCATGCGGCCGACCTTGATGACCGGCACCTTGGCGGCATAGGTCAGCACGACTGCCATCTGCAGCATGACCCGGAAGGTGTCGCGGATGTTGTCGGCGCTGAATTCGGCGAAGCTTTCGGCGCAGTCGCCGCCTTGCAGCAGGAAAGCCTTGCCCTCGGCGGCGGCGGCAAGATGCTTCTTCAGCGTCCGCGCCTCGCCCGCAAAGACCAGCGGCGGGTATTTCGACAGCTGCGCCTCGACCGCGTTCAGGGCAACCTGATCGGGATAATCCGGCATCTGCACCCGCGGTTTCGCGCGCCATGCCGCTTTCGTCCATCCCTTGCTCATCACGCACCTCCGGTCCTGGTCAGATCGGGCTGCGGTATACGCCCCAGTTTCCGCCTTTGCAAAGGGCGATTGGGCGAAAACCGGTGCTTTCGGCCCTTGCGGCGGATCAGAATCTGCGCATTGATGGCCCGCAAACGACATAATCAGGTCGCAGACATGACCACCGCGCCGCAAAAGGCAACCCAGATCCGCAAAGACACCGGCACCCGGCGCTTTGTGTTCGTGCTTCTGGACAAGTTCACGATGATCTCTTTCGCCGGGGCGATCGAGCCGTTGCGCATTGCCAACCGCATGTCCGGGGACCCGCTTTACAGCTGGATTCTGTGTGGCGAGGGCACCGAGAAATCCTGTTCGAACGGCGCCACGTTCAGGCTGGACATGGGTCTTGAAGACGTGGACCGCGAAGACACGATCCTTGTCTGTGGCGGTCTCGACATCCAGCGCACCACAACCAAGGGCGTGATCAGCTGGCTTCGGCGCGAGGCCCGGCGCGGGGTCACCATCGGCGGCATCTGCACAGGTGGGCATGCGCTGGCCAAGGCGGGGCTTCTGGATGGCAAGAAGGCCACGATCCACTGGGAAAACCAGGACGGCTTTTCGGAAGAGTTCGAGGATGTGAAGCTTACCAAGTCGGTCTATGTCATGGATGGCAACCGCTGGACGACGGCAGGCGGGATTTCCTCCATCGACCTGATGCTCAAGATCATCGCTGCCGACCATGGCGAGGATCTGGCAAACACCGTCGCCGACCAGATGATCTATTCCACGATCCGCACCGACCAGGACACCCAGCGCCTGTCGATCCCGACCCGGATCGGGGTGCGGCATCCGAAGCTGTCCCAGGTCATCCAGATGATGGAGGGCAACATCGAAGACCCGATGTCACCCGCCGATCTGGCCGAGGAGGTGGGCATGTCGACCCGCCAGTTGGAGCGTCTGTTCCGCCGTTATCTCAACCGCTCGCCAAAGCGGTATTACATGGAACTTCGTCTGCAAAAGGCGCGCAACCTGCTGATGCAGACCGACATGAGCGTGATCAACGTGGCCCTCGCCTGCGGTTTTGCCTCGCCCTCGCATTTCTCCAAATGCTACCGTAGCCACTACTCGACCACGCCCTACCGTGAGCGTGGGACGCAAGGCATGCCCGGCGCGGTGGCGGTGCGGCTGTCGATTTGACGCCTGTGGGAAGGTGTTAAGACCAGGTTAACGCGAAACGGCAAGTCATTGTACTTGCAAGGCTTCCGCCGTTTGTCCACCGTCGACACTATTCGGCAGGCGCCATCCGGTAGACCGCCCCGTCATAGACCGACAGGAACCAGATCGACCCGTCCGGAGCCTCGACCACGTCCCGCACCCGGCCCGTCTCGGGGCCCGCGATCCGCTCCTCCGCGAACCCCGTCTCGGCGGGGGTGTCCGGATCCAGCCGCCCCAGGAAATCGCTGTTGAGCGAGCCGAAGAAGATGTCCCCGGTCCACTCCGGCACCAGCTTGCCCGAATAGACCATCAACCCCGACGGCGCGATGGAGGGGTCCCAGTAATGCAACGGTTGCTCCAACCCCGGGCCCGCCTGCCCCTCGCCAATCGGGTCGCCGTTGTAGTTGATCCCGTAGCTGATGACCGGCCAGCCATAGTTGCGGCCCGCCTCGGGCGCGTTCAGCTCATCCCCGCCCTGCGCGCCGTGTTCGACCGTCAGAAGCCGCCCCGAAAGATCCAGCGCCGCACCCTGGATGTTGCGGTGACCCAGCGACAGCGCACCGGGAAGCCAGCCTTCCTGCACCAGGCCCGGGCTGCCGTCGCGAGCAAGAAGGATGACCTTCCCGACCGACAGCTTCGGATCCTGCGCGTCAAGCACGCCAGGCCCGGTTCCCCGGTCGCCCGTCGTCAGCGCGATGGTCCCGTCCGGCATCTCGACCAGCCGCGCGCCGAAGTGACGACCACCGGGATAGCTGTCACCGGTGAAGACCGTCCGGAACGCCTCAAGCCGGGTGCCGTCCGCCGAAAGCCGCCCAACCCCTGCTGCCGTCGCCCCGCCCAGCCCCACCGGAGCCGAGAAGCTGAGCCAGATCTCCCGGCTGGTCGCGAAGTCGGCGGGCACCATGACATCCAGAAGCCCGCCCTGGCCGTCGGAAAACACGTCGGGCGGGCCTGCGACCTCGGACACGGCACCGCCTTCGACGCGCAGAAGACGGCCGTCCCGTTCCGTCACAAGGAAGCTGCCGTCCGGCAGGAAACCAATCGCCCAGGGTTCGGAAAACCCCGCCGCCACGCTGGTGATCTGCAAGTTTCCAGCCGAGGTTTCGACCTCTCCCACCAGACCCGCCGTTGGCAGGGTGGCAAGGATGAGCGCTAGACAGGTTCGCATGACAGCCTCGCAAGCTTGGGCACACTTCACGACTTAAGGCCGCCTGACGACCCTGCAAGTCTTCCGCGCAAAGCCGTGATCGCGACCAAGGAGATGCGTGACCCCTGCCCGCCCCCCAGCCCGCCCCTACGTGACCCTTTCCTTTTGCAAACAGCCAATCTAGGTTCGTCGGCAGGATTTCGATCCAACATGGGAGACATAACAAATGAAGAAACTTCTGCTGGCCGCTTCGGCCTGCGCGCTGATGACTGGTGCCGCCACCGCCGAGGACGTCAAGCTTGGCATCCTGATCGGATTCACCGGCCCCATCGAATCGCTGACCGGCCACATGGCCAATGCTGCCGAGGCCGCGATGGCCGAAGTGAACGCTTCGGGCAAAGCCAAGAATACCTATGCTTCGGTCCGTGGCGATTCCACCTGCACCGATGCTGCTGCGGCAACCGCTGCGGCAGAACGGATGATCACCGCCGAAGGCGTCAAGGGTATCATCGGCGGCGACTGCTCGGGTGTGACCCGGGCTGTCCTGACCAACGTCGCCATGCCGAACGGCATCGTGATGGTGTCGCCCTCGGCCACCTCGCCTGCCCTGACCGCTGACCCGGACAACGGCCTTTTCTTCCGCACCGCCCCGTCGGATGCGCGCGAAGGCGAAGTCATGGGCGAAATCCTGTCCGAGAAGGGCATCAAGTCGATCGCGCTGACCTATTCCAACTCGGACTACGGCAAGGGCTTGGCCGAAGCGATCGCCGCCGGTTTCACCGCCAAGGGCGGCACCGTGACGATCAACGCGGCCCATGACGAAGGCAAGGCTGACTATTCGGCCGAAGTCGCGGCACTTGCTGCTGCTGGCGGTGACCTTCTGGTCGTCGCGGGCTATCTTGACCAGGGCGGCAAGGGCATCATCCAGGCCTCGCTCGACACCGGTGCGTTCTCGACCTTCGGTCTGCCCGGCGGCATGGTGGGCGACAGCCTGCCCGCAGCCATCGGCCCGGCGCTGGACGGGTCCTACGGTCAAGTCGCACAGTCCGACAGCCCCGGTGCGACGATTCTCGCGGATATGGGCAAAGCTGCCGCCACCGCCTACGACGCAACGTCGCCCTACACGATGGAAAGCTATGACGCAGCAGCTCTGATCATGCTGGCCATCGAGGCCTCGGGTTCGACCGACTCCAACGTTTACAAGGAAAAGATCATGGAGATCGCCAACGGACCGGCGGACGGTTCGGGCACCAAGATCCTTCCGGGCGAGTTGGGCAAGGCGCTGGAGCTGATCGCCGCTGGCACCGCCATCGACTATGACGGCGCTTCGGGCGTGATGCTGATCGGACCGGGTGAATCGGCCGGCCGCTACAAGCAGTTCGAGGTCAAGGGCGGCAAGTACGAAACCGTCACCTTCCGCTGATCCTGACGTGATGCGATTTTGACATGGCACGGCCCGGGCGATGACCCCGGGCCGTCGCACAAGGACAAGGCCCCCCGTCCGGGACGACCGGAAACGAGGATGGGCCACGACAGGGGAAGACCATGATCAGGGTCGAAAAGCTGCACAAGCATTTCGGCGGCTTTCACGCCGTCGACGGCGCGTCTTTGCAGATCAAGACTGGCTCGATCACCGGGCTGATCGGGCCGAACGGAGCGGGAAAGACCACGCTTTTCAACGTGATCGCCGGGCGCTACGTACCGACGTCCGGCCAGGTTTTCATGGACGGCGAGGACATCACCGGTCTGCCGCCGCACAAGCTGTTCGACAAGGGCCTCTTGCGAACTTTCCAGATCGCCCATGAGTTCGGCTCGATGACTGTGCGCGAGAACCTGATGATGGTGCCGCCACGACAGTCGGGCGAAAAGCTGTGGAATGCGCTCTTCTCGCGGTCGAAGGTTGCCGAGGAAGAGGAACGCATCCGCCAGAAGGCCGACGAGGTGCTGGAGTTCCTGACCATCTCCCATATCGCGGATCAGAAGGCCGGGATGATCTCGGGCGGGCAGAAGAAGCTGGTGGAACTTGGCCGCACGATGATGGTGGACGCCAAGATCGTCTTTCTGGACGAGGTCGGCGCAGGTGTGAACCGCACGCTTCTGAACACCATAGGTGATGCGATTGTCCGGCTGAACAAGGAACGCGGTTACACCTTCTGTGTGATCGAGCATGACATGGACTTCATCGGCCGCCTTTGCGACCCGGTGATCTGCATGGCCGAGGGCAAGGTGCTGGCCGAGGGCACGGTCGACGAGGTCAAGAACGACGAACGGGTGATCGAGGCCTATCTGGGCCGGGGCCTGAAGAACAAGCTGAAAGAGGAAGCCGCGCATGGCTGACCCCACGGGACACGAGTTTTCGACGAAAACTCGGACTTCTGATTTTCGCAGAAAATCAGGGACCTATGGAACGGTGTTCCATGTCTGAGCCCTTCCTGATCGGCCAGAACATGACCGGCGGCTATGGTCCGGTCGACATCCTGCATGACTGCACCCTTGCGGTTGAACCCGGCGAGATCGCGGTCATCGTCGGCCCGAACGGGGCCGGCAAGTCAACCGCGATGAAGGCGGTCTTCGGGATGCTGAACCTTCGCCAAGGACAAGTCAGGCTGGGCGGCGAGGACATCACCGGCCTGTCGCCCCAGGCCCGGGTCAGGAAGGGCATGGGCTTCGTGCCGCAGACCCACAACATCTTCACCGGCATGACGGTGGAAGAGAACCTGGAAATGGGCGCTTTCATCCGCGAGGACGAAGGCATCGCCGGCACGATGGAGCAGATCTATGACCTGTTCCCGATCCTGCGGCAGAAGCGCTATCAGAAAGCGGGCGAGCTTTCGGGCGGCCAGCGCCAGCAGGTTGCCGTGGGTCGGGCGCTGATGACCAAGCCCAAGGTGCTGATGCTGGACGAACCCACGGCGGGCGTCAGCCCCATCGTGATGGACGAACTTTTCGACCGCATCATCGAAATCGCGCGGACCGGAATCTCGATCCTCATGGTCGAACAGAACGCCCGGCAGGCGCTGGACATCGCCGACAAGGGCTATGTCCTGGTGCAGGGCCGCAACCGCTATACCGACACCGGACAAGCCCTTCTGGCCGATCCCGATGTCCGCAAATCGTTCCTGGGGGGGTGAGCCATGGACCTTCTCAACGCCCTTGTCGCCTTCCTGAACTTCATCCTGGTGCCGGGCCTTGCCTACGGCAGCCAGCTTGCGCTGGGGGCGTTGGGGATCACGCTGATCTTCAGCGTCCTGCGCTTTTCCAACTTCGCCCACGGCGACACGATGGCCTTTGGCACGGCCTTTGTTATCCTCTTCACCTGGTGGTTCCAGTCGATGGGGATCACCGCAGGCCCGCTGCCCACCGCACTTCTGGCACTGCCCCTGGGGATCCTGGTCACCATTGCCATGGTGCTGGCGACCGACCGCGCGGTCTATCGCTATTACCGGAAAGTGCGGGCAAAGCCGATCATCGTGGTCATCGTCTCGACCGGGGTGATGTTCGTGATGAACGGGCTTGTCCGCATGATCATCGGCACGCAAGAGCAGAACTTCACCGACGGCGCGCGGATGTGGCTGAACCCGCAGGACTTCAAGGCAGCCACCGGGCTGGCCGAGCCTTTGGCGATCAAGACCACGCAGGCGATATCGGTCGTGGCGGCGGTCTTGTGCTGCATCTTCCTGTTCTGGTTCCTGCAGAAGACCCGCACTGGCAAGTCGATGCGCGCCTATTCCGACAACGAGGATCTGGCGCTGTTGTCCGGTATCAACCCCGAACGCGTGGTGACGATCACCTGGATGATTGCAGGAGCGCTCGCCTGTATCGCGGGCACGCTTTACGGACTGGATAAATCCTACCGCGGGATCGTCTACTTCAGCCTCTTGATGCCGATGTTCGCGGCGGCCGTGGTCGGCGGTCTCGGCTCGCCGGTTGGTGCTGTGGTCGGGAGTTTCATCGTGGCGTTTTCCGAGCTGATCGTCACCAACGCCTGGAAGAAGATCTTCGGCTACCTCGTCCCGGCGGACTGGCTGGGCGACGGGCTCTACCAGGCGCTGTCGACCGACTACAAGGTCGCGGTCAGCTTCTCGATCCTCATCCTGGTCCTGTTGTTCCGCCCGCAGGGCATCTTCGGAGGCAAGTGACATGGCAGGGTACCGCAATCTCCTTCTCTTCGCGGGCGTGGCGCTGTTGTTTGTCCTGACCGGGATGCTGCAAAGCTGTAACCTGTCGCTGAACATCCTGAACCTCGCACTTCTGTCCTGCATCATGGCCATCGGAGTGAACATCCAGTGGGGCTATGCGGGCCTGTTCTCGACCGGGATCGTCGGGTCAGTGGCACTTGGCGGATTGGCTGTGGTGCTGGTGTCCTCCAAGCCGATCCCCGAGGGTTGGGCTGCGGGCGGGCCGCGCATCGTTGAGGCGCTGCTGTTTGCAGCACTGGCAATCGGCCTTGCGGTCTGGATGTTCCGCAAGCTGAAGCCGGGGACCAGCCGGGCGCTGGCGCTTGGGCTCTACCTTGTCGTCGCCTTCTTCATCTACCGCCTTATCCTCGACCCCGCCGTGACCGCGGTCGAGGCGAACAACCCCGCGCAGGCCGGCAATATCGGGGGCCTCGGGCTGAACTCGCTGGTGGCCTGGCCGGTTGGCGCATTGATGGCCGCCGCTGCCGCCTGGGTGATCGGCAAGATCGCCCTTGGCCTGCGCGAGGATTACCTTGCCATCGCGACGCTGGGCATCGCCGAGATCATCGTGACTGTCCTGCGCAACGAAGACTGGCTGGCGCGGGGTGTGAAGAACCTGATCGACCTGCCCCGCCCCTGGCCGGTGCCAAAGGAAGTCGATCTGCAGCTGAACCCCGCCTTCCTTGACCCGGTCGCCAGCATGGGCCTTGACCCGGTCACCGACTCGACCATCTTCGTCAAGCTGCTTTACGCCACAATGTTCGGCCTGGTGCTGGTTCTTCTGGTCTGGGGCTGCGAACGGGCGCTGAACAGCCCTTGGGGCCGCATGGTCCGCGCCATCCGAGACAACGAGATTTCCTCGGCCGCCATGGGCAAGGACGTGAAGTTCCGCCACTTGCAGATCTTCATCATCGGCTCGGCCGTGGTGGGCCTTGCCGGAGCCATGTTGACCTCGATGGAAGGCCAGTTGACCCCGCCCTCCTACTTGCCGCTGCGCTTTACCTTCCTCATCTGGGTCATGGTAATTGTCGGCGGGTCGGGCAACAACTGGGGCGCGATCCTCGGCGGCCTGCTGATCGGCTGGCTGTATCTGGCGGTGGAGTTCCTTGGGCCGCAGGTGATGGGCGCGATTACCGCAAGCTTGCCAGCTGGAGACCTGAAGGACCACCTGCAGGACACCGCCGCACATATGCGGCTTCTGACCCTGGGCGTCGTCCTATTGGTGGTCATGCGCTTCGCCCCACGCGGCCTGATCCCCGAGAAGTAGGCCCAACGCGGCAGGGCATCGCTGTCTGGCCGCGACATTCTTTGTCGCAAAAACTCATGCCTGCCGGCCATTGCCCCGTCATGGTGCGGGAAAATCGGGCTTGTCGGAAGGAACGGCTATGAAGACCCATGCGCGCGTGGTGGTGATCGGCGGCGGCGTTGTCGGCTGTTCGGTCCTGTATCACCTGACCAAACTGGGCTGGTCGGACGTCATGCTGATCGAGCGGTCCGAGCTGACCTCGGGCTCCACCTGGCACGCGGCAGGCGGGTTTCACACGATCAACGGCGACACCAACATGGCCGCCCTGCAGGGCTATACGATCCGGCTTTACAAAGAGCTGGAGGCGATCACCGGCATGTCCTGTGGCCTCCACCATGTCGGCGGTGTGACGCTGGCCGACAACGTGGCCCGGTTCGAGATGCTGAAGGCCGAACGCGCCAAGCATCGCTATATGGGCCTGGATACCGAAATCCTGTCTCCTGCGGAAATATCGAAACTGACCGACGGATTGGTCAACGTCGATGGCATCCTTGGTGGTCTTTACGACCCGCTCGACGGCCACCTCGATCCTTCGGGAACCACCCACGCCTATGCCAAGGCCGCGCGGATGGGGGGGGCGGAAATCGTTCTCCACAACCGCGTGCTGGAGACCCGGCCCACGAAGGACGGCTGGGAGGTCGTGACCGAAAAGGGCACCGTCACCTGCGAGCATCTGGTGAACGCGGGCGGTCTGTGGGCACGGGAAATCGGGGCAATGGCCGGTGTCTACCTACCATTGTTGCCAATGGCGCACCAGTATCTGGTGACCGACGACATCCCGGAAATCATGGACATCCTCAAATCTGGCCGCGAGTTTCCCCATGTGATGGACCCGGGCGGCGAAAGCTATCTGCGCCAGGAAGGCCGGGGTCTTTGCATCGGCTTCTATGAAAAACCCTGTGAGCCGTGGTCAGTGGACGGCACGCCCTGGGAGTTCGGGCACGAGCTTCTGAACGAACAGTTCGACAAGATCGAGGATTCGGTCAACTTCGCCTACCGCCGCTTCCCGGTGCTCGAACGCTCAGGCGTCAAGCGCGTGATCCACGGGCCCTTCACCTTTGCCCCGGACGGCAACCCGCTGATCGGGCCGGTGCCGGGTCTGCGCAACTACTGGTCGGCCTGCGCCGTGATGGCAGGCTTCAGCCAGGGCGGTGGGATGGGGCTGGCCCTTGCGCAATGGATGATCGAGGGCGAGGTTGAACGCGACCCGCGCGGCTTTGACGTGGCGCGCTTCGGGAACTGGACCTCGCCCGGCTACACGGTGCCGAAGGTGATCGAGAACTACCAAATGCGCTTTTCTGTGAGCTATCCGAACGAGGAGCGCCCCGCCGCCCGTCCCTTCCGCACCACGCCGATGTATCAGGTCTTCGACAACATGAACGCCGTCTGGGGCGCGCAGTATGGGCTGGAGGTGGTGAACTACCACGCCCTGCCGGGCGAGCCACGCTATGAAGAGCCGACCTTCAAACGCTCAAACGCCTGGGAAGCGACGCGTCAGGAAGTGATGGCCGTCCGCGAAGGCGTCGGCATCAACGAAGTGCAGAACTTCGGCAAATACCTGGTCAAAGGCGCGGGCGCGCGGGCCTGGCTGGACCGGATCATGGCGGGCCGGATTCCGAAGCCGGGCCGGCTATCGCTGACCCCGATGCTGGCCGACAGCGGCAAGATCATCGGCGACTTTACCGTGTCCTGCCTGTCGGAAACCGAGTTCCAACTGACCGCCAGCTACGGCGCACAAGGCTGGCACCAGCGCTGGTTCGAAAAACATGCAGCATCCGGCGTAACTGTCGAGAATATATCGGATTCCCGCTCGGGCTTCCAGATCGCCGGGCCGAAGGCGCGTGAGCTTTTGTCGCGTGTTACCCGGTCCGATGTTTCGGCACAGGCGTTCAAGTTCATGGATGTGCGCCGCATGACCGTCGGCATGGCCAACTGCATCGTCCAGCGCGTGAGCTACACCGCCGACCTTGGCTACGAGATATTCACCGACCACATGTCAGTACGTCACTTGTGGGACGTGCTCTCCGCCGCAGGCAAGGACCTTGGCCTGCGCCCCTTCGGGATGCGGGCGATGATGTCCTTGCGGCTGGACAAGTGGTTCGGGTCATGGGGCCGTGAGTTCAGTCCGGACTACACCCCGGCCGAGACCGGCCTTGATCGGTTCATCAGCTGGAACAAGCCCACGGACTGGATCGGCAAGGCGGCTGCGCTGAAGGAAAAGGCCGAAGGTCCAAAGCGCAAGCTGGTGCCGATCATCGTGGACGCCAAGGACGCCGACGTCGTGGCCTGGGAGCCGATCTGGCTGGACGGCGCGGTGGTGGGCTGGTGCACAAGCGGTGGTTACAGTCACTGGACCGGCAAATCGGTTGCACAAGGCTTCATCCCGGCGGACCGCGTGCAGGACGGGCTGGCGCTGGAGGTCGAGATCCTGGGCGAACGCCGCCCGGCGCGGGTTCACCTGGCGCCCCTGTGGGAC
>JBGSVS010000358.1:0-2658 GCA_041752895.1 Tabrizicola sp. | reverse complement strand
TGCGCCTCGGCCAGCTGGTAGTCGGGGTAAGAGATCACGCCGTTCCCGTCTGGCGTCGGTGCCGCAGCCGTCGCCTGCCGCGCCGCCTGGCTGGTGTCGCCACTGCCGCGCCGCAGGTCCCAGTCAAGATCGCCAGTGTTGATGCAGCCCGACAGTGCAAGCGCACTTGCACCCAGAACAAGGGTTGCCCGAAGCTTCATGGTTCTTGCCATCTGGTCCCGCCTGATCATCCGCCGCCCGGGTTGGCCCGGTTTTCTGGCCACGCATTCTACTCGGAGCCCATGCCCTCTACCAGTGGGACAAAGCGCACTGGGCGAAGTTCTTCGTAGTCAAACCCGCGTGAGGTCCGCGTGACCTTGATCAGCGCCTGCACTGCATCCGACTGGCCGACCGGCACCACCATGATCCCGCCGGGCTTCAACTGTTCCAGCAGCGGCCCGGGAGGATCCTCGGCCGCCGCCGTCACGATGATCCGGTCAAAGGGCGCCTGATCGGGCAAACCGTGCGATCCGTCCGCCGTGAAGGCCGTGACATTGGCCAGGTCCAACTGGCGGAACAGCTCGGACGCCTCGCGAACCAGGCGGCGGTAGCGGTCCACCGTGTAGACCCGCCGCGCCAGCTGCGACAGGACAGCAGCCTGATAGCCCGACCCGGTGCCCACTTCCAGCACCGTGTCGCGCGGGTTCACCGCCAGCGCCTGCGTCATCAGCCCCACGACCGAGGGCTGGCTGATCGTCTGACCGCAGGCGATGGGCAGCGGCATGTCCTCATAGGCGCGGTCGGCGAAGGTGCCGCGCACGAAAAGGCCGCGGTCGACCTTCTCCATCGCGGTCAGAACACGGGTGTCGGTCACGCCGCGCGACCGAAGCGAGAAAAGAAAACGCATCTTGCGTTCTGCAAGTTCTTCGGAGGTGAGGTTCTCCTCCGGTCCTTCGGTCATGCGAGCCGGGCCTGCAGGTCGCCCAACAGGTCATGCGCGGTCAGGTCGGCGCGCATCGGCGTGACCGAGATATAGCCCTCAAGGTTCACCGCGGCATCGGTGTCGGGCAGGGTGGGCGTGTGCTGGTGGCCGCCCTTGATCCACAGGAACTTGCGGCCCGAGGGCGAGATATGCGGATCGACCGAAAAGGCGGTGTCGCGCCGGAAGCCCTGCGAGGCAACCTTGAGGCCCTTGGTCGTGGCGGCGGGAAGCGGCGGGAAGTTGACGTTGTAGAAGGTGCGATAGTCACCTTCCGTCCAGAGCCCCTTGTCCAGCAGCGCCCGCACGACGCCCGCACCGTGGACGCGCGCGGAGTCAAACGGATCGGCAAGCTTTGCGTTCTCCGGCCCGAAGAACTGCGACAAGGCGATGGCGGGCACGCCCTGCAAGGCTGCTTCCATCGCGCCGCCGATGGTGCCGGAGTAAAGCACGTTCTCGGCCGCGTTGTTGCCCCGGTTGACGCCCGACAGCACAAGGTCGGGCTTGGCCCCGTCCAGCACGTCGTAGATCGCCGCCAGCACACAGTCGGCGGGGCTGCCCTCGGCGGCAAAGCGGCGGGGGCCAAGTTCGGCGATCATCATCGGGTGGGTGTAGCTGATGCAATGCCCCACGCCCGATTGTTCGAAGGCGGGGGCGACGGTCCAGACCTCGCCCTTCGGCCCGGCGATTTCGGTCGCAATCTCGGTCAGAACCTCAAGCCCCGGCGCGTTGATGCCGTCGTCATTGGTGATCAGGATGCGCATGGGGGGTTCCTTCCGGCTTGCCCCTGATTAGACGAGGCAGGGGGGCGCTTCAAGGCAAAGGGCGGCTCCTCGTTCGACTTCGTCTTCTCGTCGCGCGCGTCCAGGCGAGGAGAAGCGAACGCGCACGACGAGCGTCCCGGTCAGGGCGCGAAGTTGGACCAGACCAGTTGCAGCCGCGCGTCCTCGGCCACCGCCTGCGGGGTGACCAGCGGTTCGTCCCGGATCAGCGTCAGACAGCCCTCCGCGTCCGCTGCCTGGCCGTCCGCGCAGGCCGGATGCGACTGCCAGCGGTCCGCGATCAGAGCCCGGACGGCCGCGCTGTCGAGGTTCAGCTCGCTCAGGCTTTGCTCTCGCCCAAGCTCTGCGCCCATCCCGTCGCGGAAGGCGATGTGCACCAGTTCGCTGCAATAAAGCGCGTTTTCGCCCTGATAGAAATACGGGTCATAGCCCTTGCCGAAGTGGCTCCGCGCCGCGTCGGTCACGGCCAGCCCCTGCGCTTCGGTCAGCCCTGTCATCCGGTAGACCGCCACAGCGCCACCTTCGCCCTGATCCACCCAATCGGCCAAAGGCGTTTCGCGGGTGGTCCGCACCGCCTCCAGCACCAGCGGTGTCCCGTCGGCTGCGAAATCCACAATACCGACATGGGTAAAGGGGCTGTCCGTCGCCAGCAGGATCGCCAGCGACTGCGCCGACCGCGAGTTCTGGAAGATCACGTCGCCGCGCTGCAGGTCGGGCAGGTCCTCGGCCCCGGCAGGCGGGGCGAAAAGAAGGGCAAGCGCAAGGCCCGACAGAAGGTGACGTCCGATCATGTGCAACCCCCGAAAGCGCCCGTTAATCTACCTCCTCTCCCCCTTCGATGCCAGCAGAGGGGAGGAGGGCCGACCCTCGCGTCCCCTCGACGCCCCCAAAGCGCCTCCCTCCCCCCTCTGTGGGGGA
>JBGSVS010000357.1:0-3867 GCA_041752895.1 Tabrizicola sp. | reverse complement strand
GCAGACCATCACCGAACCGGGCCTCGTCCACGGCTACCTCCGCGCTCGGACCTCGGTCCCCCGCGCCACCGCAAGCTTTGCCCGGATCACTGCCGCGATCACTGCCTTTGCCGCGGACCAATGGCCCTATTAAGGGCGTGGCGCAAACCTTAACACCACCCTAACGCGCGAAACCAACCCCTTGGAATGATTTGCCTTCCCGGGTTTGTCCACCGTGGACAGAAACGAAGGGGAACCGCCCCTGTGGCCCCGGCGTTGTCCCGGCAACAAACGTTCCGAAGGAGACCCCCAATGAAAGGCGCGCTTGCCTGGCTGATCGGCATCCCGATCCCGATCATCATCATTCTCTACCTGCTCGACGTCTTCTGACGCCCGCAGGGCCGAGGTCAGCCCCGCTCGATCTCGGCCCCAAGACTGCGCATCAGCCCCTCGAACACCGGGAACGAGGTCTGGATCGGCGACCCGTCATCCACTCCGACCGGGGCCTTCGAGGCCAGTCCGCAGACGAGGAAACTCATCGCGATCCGGTGGTCGATATGGGTCGCACAGGTCGCCCCGCCGGGGACGCCACCCGGCCCCATCCCGTGGACGATCAACGTGTCTTCGTCCTCCTCAACCCGCACCCCGCAGGCCTCCAGCCCCCTGGCCATCGCGTCGATCCGGTCGCTCTCCTTGACCCGCAGCTCCTTGACCCCCCGCATCACCGTCTTGCCGGTCGCGAAGGAGGCCACCACCGACAGCACCGGATATTCGTCGATCATGCTCGGGGCCCGCTCCGGCGGGACCTCGATCCCCTGCATGTTGCCAGAAAACTGCACCCGCAGGTCCGCCACCGGCTCGCCGCCCTCTTCCCTCGGGTTCTGGAACTCGATCTCCGCCCCCATCTCGACCAGGGTCAGGTACAAGCCATTCCGCGTCAGGTTCTGGCTGACACCGGGCACGAGGATATCCGACCCCTCGACGATCAGGGCTGCACAGACCGGGAAGGCGGCCGAGGACGGATCGCGCGGCACCGCCACCGTCTGCGGTCGCAATTCGGGCTGGCCGGTGAGGGTGATGACATGGCCCTCATTGCCATTCCTTTCCACCGACAGCTTCGCCCCGAAACCCAGCAGCATCCGCTCGGAATGGTCCCGCGTCGGCTCCTTCTCGATCGCCACCGTCTCACCCGGAGCATTCAGCCCCGCCAGCAGTACCGCCGACTTCACCTGCGCCGAGGCCACGGGCAGGGCATAGCGCACCGGCACCGGGTTCGCAGCACCGACGATGGTCATCGGCAACCGCCCCCCCTTGCGGCCGTAAGCCTGCGCTCCGAACAACGCCAGCGGGTCGGTCACCCGCCCCATCGGGCGCTTGCGCAGGCTGGCGTCCCCGGTGAAGGTCGCGGTGATCGGCGTGGTCGCCATCACCCCCATGATCAGCCGCACACCCGTCCCGGAGTTCCCGCAGTCGATCACATCCGCCGGTTCCTGAAACCCGCCGACGCCCACGCCGTTCACCGTCCACGAACCCTCGCCATGCCGCGTCACGGTCGCCCCGAAGGCCCGCATCGCCGATGCCGTGTCCAGAACGTCCTGCCCTTCCAACAGCCCGGAGATCTTCGTCTCCCCCACCGCCATTGCCCCGAAAATCAGCGACCGGTGCGATATCGACTTGTCGCCCGGCACAGCGGCCACGCCCCTCAGCGGCCCCGACTTGCGGGATTTCATCGGTTGCGCGTCACCATGGCCGGACATCTTGGTCTCCCTTGCGTTCCGGCTTGCCTGATAGCGCAACCGCGCGACCCACGCGACCCCGATTTCTTCGAAGAAATCGGTCCGGAGTTTTCGAAAACTCCGGGCTTAGCCCCGACGGAAGGTCAGGTAATGCGGCTGGCGGCCCTCGCGCAGCGCCTTCTGCTCATAGCGGGTCGACAGCCAGTCGTCCCAGGCACCGCCCTGCCCTGCCTCGGACACCAGCGTGAACCCGGCGGGCGGCACTTCCTCATGCGTCTGGCGGACATAGTCGGGGATGTCGGTCGCCACCCGGAACTCGGCACCCAGCGCAGTGACACGGGCCAGCGCGTTCAGGTATTCTGGCGTCACAAAGCGGCGGCGGTGGTGGCGGGCCTTGGGCCATGGGTCGGGGTAGTTCAGGAAAACCTTGGTCAGGCAGGCATCGGGCAGCACGTCGAACAGGTCGCGCACGTCGCCGGGGTGGAGCCACAGGTTCGTCACCCCCGCCCCCCGGATCTTGCCCAGCAGCATCGCGATGCCGTTCACGAACGGCTCGGCCCCGATGATCGTCACATCCGGGTTCCGGGCCGCCATGTGGACGAGATGCTCACCACCGCCAAAGCCGACCTCCAGCCAGAGGGGCCCCTTGACGAAACCCAGGTCCAGCAGCTTGCGGTCCGGGTTTTCCTCGCGCGTCACGCCGCGCAGGGTCAACGGCCCCAGATCCTCGGCCAGATAGTCCTTCTGACTGGCGCGCAGGGTCTTGCCGTGGATGCGGCCATAAAAGTTTCGGCGCTGGGGATGCGGAGTTTCTGACATGACAGCCTCTGACGGGACCCGGCGCCTCTATCGGCGCGCGGTCACAGCGTCAAGCATCGGCCCTTGCGCCCAGCTACGGAGAGGTGACCGGATTGTTCGGATCAAAAAACACTGGCACGGGCACCCGCACCGGATCAGCACCGTCCACGGCCTGCGCCTGGTCCAGCATCTCGCGTTCAGTGACCAGCAGAAAGTCGATCAGTTCCGGCATCTCGGGTCGCGTGTCGCGGATCATTGTCTTGGTCTTCCGCAGCGCCTCGATCTTGAGCGCGGGCGGCACGGCGGCAAGGGCGGAGTCAGACCCACCGTCATCATACCAGCGCGGGCCGCCCAGCCAGACGGCGGCGAACATGATCTTGGCCTTGGTCGGATCGGTGCCGCTGGCCACCAGCGCATCGTACAAAAGCCGGTGCACCTCTTGCCAGGTCTTGGCGTGATAGACTGGTCCGGTCTCGTTGCCGATGCCGCAATAGGCGTCATGGAGCGCAGCGGCATTGGCAAACCTCGGTTCGCGGGGCTGGCCGATGATCGGCACGAACACCGCCGGGATCGAAGCGCCATCGGTCAGGGTCTCTTCCGGGGCCAGCCATTTGCGGCCCTCACCATCGGTGAACTGCAGCGGCGCGGAGAGGCGGTTGAAATCATAAAGCCGCCCACTGATCCGCACCGTCTCGGGCTTCAGCCGGAGGGGCGTATTGTCGAACCGGCAGACCCCGGTCAGGCATTCGGCAGAGGTGGCGATCTTCTGTCGCGCGAGGTCGGCCTCGGTCGCGACACAGCCACTCAGAACCGAAAGCGCAGCCAATGCGCGTGCTGCAAATCCGATAATGCGCAAGACAGCCTCAAAACTTGACGGACTGGGTATCATTTTGTGCCTGCCCGCCGCGCAAATCGCAGCGGGCAAGATTGTCAGGTCGGGCTTTCGATCAGACGGCCTTCTTCAGCGCCTCGACCAGATCGGTCCTCTCCCACGAGAAGCCGCCATCGGCCTCGGGCGCGCGGCCGAAGTGGCCGTAGGCCGAGGTGCGGGCGTAGATCGGGCGGTTCAGGTCCAGATGCGTGCGGATGCCGCGCGGGGTCAGGTCCATGACTTCGGCCACGGCCTTTTCGATGCGCGACGCCTCGACCTGGCCGGTGCCGTGGGTGTCGACATAGATCGACAGCGGCTTGGCCACGCCGATCGCGTAGCTGACCTGCAGAGTGCAGCGTTCTGCCAACCCAGCCGCGACGACGTTCTTCGCCAGATACCGCGCGGCATAAGCGGCCGAGCGGTCGACCTTGGTCGGGTCCTTGCCGCTGAAGGCACCGCCGCCATGCGGGGCCGCGCCACCAT
>JBGSVS010000356.1:0-2164 GCA_041752895.1 Tabrizicola sp. | reverse complement strand
CAAGCACGCCACCATTGCCGACGTCCTTTCAGCGTCTGACGGCTGCATCGTCGGCTCGGCGCTGAAGGTCGGCGGCGACACCTGGGCCGCCGTGGACCCCGACCGTGCCGCCGATTTCATGGCCCGCGCCCGGGCCGCCCGAGGTGGGAAATGACGCTGCCCTCGGTCGCGGACCTGACGGTCGAACTGATGCTGATCCCCGGCCTTTCTGGCTACGAGACCCGCGTCGCAACTGCCATCGCCACGCATCTCGACACGCTCGGCCTCGCCCATACCTCTGACCGCCTCGGCAACCTGACTTGCACGATCCCCGGCGACACCGCCCTGCCCTCCGTGATGGTCTTCACCCACATGGACCAGCTGGGCTTTGTGGTCCGCAAGGTGGAACCCAATGGCCTCATCCGCCTCGAACGCCTCGGCGGCGTCCCCGAACGCGCGCTCCCGGCCCAGGCCGTCCTCCTCTGCACCGAAGCCAGAGACCTCCCCGCCCTCATCGCCAACAAAAGCCACCACGCGACGACACCAGAAGAGAAATACAAGGTCCTCCCCTACGCCGACCTCTACGTCGACGCCGGGTTCACCTCCAAAGCCGGGGCCGAGGCCGCAGGCGTCCGCATCGGCACCCCCGTCACCTACCTTCCCCGCGCCCTGACCCTTGCCAATGGCCGCATCGCTGGCACCTCGGTCGACGACCGTGCCGGGTGCGCTGCGCTCCTGAAACTCGCCGAAGCCCGCCGGCACAGACCCGGCCCCACCCTGCATCTCGTCTGGTCGGTGCAAGAGGAATACAACCTCCGCGGCGTCCTGCCCGCCGCCACCGCCCTTGCCCCCGCCATCGCGCTGCAGATCGACCTCCTCCTCGCCTGCGACACCCCCGACATGACCACGCGCGGCGACGTCACCCTTGGCGGCGGCCCCGGCATCTCGCTCTACTCCTTCCACGGTCGCGGCACGCTGAACGGCGTGATCCCACACCCCGCCCTCGTGCGCCTTTTCGAAGATGCAGCCAGCACCGCCCACCTCCCCCTTCAACGCTCGGCCCATACCGGGGCGCTCACCGACCTTTCCTACATCCAGTTCATGGGCCCCGAAGGCGTCGCCTGCCTCGATGTCGGCTTTCCCATGCGCTACTCCCACTCCGCGCTGGAGGTTGTTGACCCGCAGGACCTGGCTGGCCTCGTCACCCTCCTCGACACCGCCCTTTCGGCGATCACCCCCGACCTCAAGCTCACCCGATGACCCACACCCTAGGCATCGACATTGGCACCTTCGAATCCAAGGGCGTCCTCGTCGACGCCCAGGGCCACATCACCGCCCAGGCCAGCCGTCCGCACAAGATGATCGTCCCCCGCGCCGGATGGGCCGAACACCGGGCGGATGAGGACTGGTGGGGCGACTTCGTCCACATCACAAAGGCGCTTCTCACCCAATCCGGCCTCGACCCGGCAGAGATCAAGGCCGTCGCCGCCTCCGCCATCAGCCCCTGCATGCTGCCCGTGGACAGCGCGGGGAACCCCCTGATGAACGGCGTCCTTTACGGCGTCGACACCCGCGCGACCGACCAGATCGAAGCCCTGAACGCCCGGATCGGCGAGGCAACCGTCCACCAGCGCTGCGGCAACGCGCTGACCTCGCAGTCGGTCGGGCCCAAGATCCTCTGGCTGAAGGAAACGCACCCCGACCTTTACGCCCGGACCGCGATGGTCCTGACCTCGACCAGCTACCTGACCTGGAAGCTGACCGGGGAGTACGTCATCGACCACTACACCGCCGCGAACTTCTCGCCGCTTTATGACGTTACGACCCAAAACTGGACCGCCGACCTCGCCCCCGAGATCATCCCCCTGGACAAGCTCCCCCGCCTGATGTGGTCCACCGAAATCGCTGGTCATATCACCGCCGACGCCGCGCGCGAAACCGGCCTCGCGCAAGGCACCCCCGTCACCTGCGGCACCATCGACGCCGCAAGCGAGGCGGTCAGCGTCGGCGTCCAGCATCCTGGAGAGATGATGCTGATGTACGGCTCGACCATCTTCATCATCGAAGTCACTGGCCAGCCCGTCCGCGACCCGCGCCTGTGGTATGCGCCCTGGCTGTTCCCCGGCACCCATGCCTCGATGGCGGGCCTTGCGACATCGGGCACGCTGACGCACTGGTTCCGCGA
>JBGSVS010000355.1:0-4252 GCA_041752895.1 Tabrizicola sp. | reverse complement strand
TTCCGGCCCGAGGAGGTGGAGGCGATTGCCGCGGCAAGTGCTGCGATAGCAGGCCGGTCGATGCTGGGCTACATGCTGCGCTATCACCCGGCGGTGCGGGCGCTGGCGGGGTCGGACCTGTCGGATGTCTTCCAGTTCGCGCTGTCGATTGGCCACGATGTCACGCAATGGCGGCAGAACTGGCGCTTTTCCGAAAGCTACGCTGCGCGGGCGGACGGCGGCGGCGTCCTTCTGGACCTCTGCCACGAGCTGGACCTCGCGGCCTGCCTGTTCCCGGGGCTGGAGGTCACACGGGTCGAAAGCCTGGGCCATCCGGGCTTTCCCGGCGTCGACTTTGCCAGCCGGATTTCCCTGCAGCGTCAGGGCCTTGTGGGTGATGTTTCAATGGATTACCTCACACCGCTTCTGCACCGGCGCACCACCCTGCGCGGGACGGAGCGGATGCAGGACTTCGACTTTTCCGCGCAGGTCTACCGGGTGACGGACCCCTCCGGACCGCGCCATCTGGACCTTCCGCTGGAACGCAACGCGATGTTCCTGGACGCGATGCGCGACTTTCTGGCGCTGGCCTTTGGCGGAGCCCTTTCGGGCAACCCGCTGATGCCCCGGCTTGATCTTTGCCTCCCGTCGGCGCGATTGGTGGCGGATGCCTGGTCCAAGCGGGCGTTCATCGGTGAAATCACGAAGGAAATCCCATGATCCTTGGCCATATCGGGGCGCGGAAAGGCTCCAAAGGCGTGCCGCGCAAGAACTTTCGGGAAATCCACGGCAAGCCGCTGATCGACTGGTCGCTGGACCAGCTTCTGGCGCATCCGATGGTCGATGCCGTGGTGGTCAGCACGGATGACGAGGAAATCTACGACCACGCCGTCGCCAAGGGCTGCCTGAAGATCGGCCTTCGCCCGCCACATCTGGCAACCGATGCGGCGGGGAAATGGGGCGTCTGGCAGCACGCGCTTGGGGCGTCCGAGGCACTGATCGGGCCGGTCGATGCCTTTCTCGACCTAGATTGCACTTCGCCCCTGCGACTGCCCACGGACATCACCGCCGCGCTTGAGCTTTATAAAATCGAACATCCAGATCTGGTGATGAGCTGTTGCGAGGCGCGAAAGAATCCATATTTCAACCTTGTGGAACCCGACGCCTCGGGCGCGCTGCATGTGTCGAAGCCGCTTCCCGGAGGCGTGGTCGCGCGGCAGCAGGCCCCCAGGGTCTATGAACACGCGGCGTCGACCTATGTCGTGTCGCCCGCCTATCTGAAACGGTCGAAGGGGTTGTGGGAGGGGCGGGTCATCCCCTACCTCATGCCGCCCGAGCGCTGTGTCGACATCGACACGCCCTTCGACTTCCGTCTTGTCGAATTTCTGATGCAGGAGGCCGCCAATGGCTGAGCAACTCAAGGGCCGCACGATCTTCATCACCGGATCGGGCGGGGTGCTGGGGTCCACCTATGTCCGCCGGATGTTGGCCGAGGGCGCGCGGGTCATCGCCTCCGACCTGCCGGGCCACCGGGCCGAGGCGCTGAAAGGCGCGCATGGCAGCAGTGATGCCTTCCGGTTCTACGACCTTGACGTCGGCGACGAGGACCAGGTCACCGGCATCTTCGCCCGCATCCTGGCCGATGGCTGGCAGCCGAACGTGGTCTTGAACAATGCCGCAATCACCGGAGAGCTGCTGATGGGCGCGGGCAAGCCGTTCCCCTCCTTCGCCGACACCAGCGTCTCGGACTGGGAACGGACGATGCGGACTAACCTGACCGGGGCCTTCATGATCGCCCGGCAGATGGACCGCGACATCGTCGGCAACTGGCCCTGCACCCTGATCAACGTGGCCAGCATGTATGCACTGAACGGCCCGCACCACCAGATTTACGAAGGCATGCCCTTCAAGAGTTTCTCTGCCTATTCAACGACCAAGGCAGGCATCCACGGACTGACGCTGTGGCTTGCGGGCTATTGGGCGAAACGGCAGGCGACGGTGAACACCATCGCCCCCGGTGCCGTCTTCAACGGCCATACCGAGGAATTCCGGCGCCGCGTGGGCGAGCTTATCATGGCCGGACGCATGGCGCAGCCGGACGAGATCGCTGATGCGATGCTGTTCCTGTGCAGTCCGCAGTCGGGCTACATGACCGGGCAGCTGGTCAATGTCGATGGCGGGTTCAGCGGCTGGTAAGAAGGCTGTCCAGTGCCGCCAGGGTCCGTCGGGTTGCCCCGGAATGCGCCGCCATGAACGCGGCCATCGCCTCGGCGGTGGGGTCCGGCCAGTCCTGCACGTCCTGCACCAGACGCTCGGCCGTCGTTTGCAGGCAAACCCCGGCGGCAATCGCCTCGACAGCGGGGTATTCGATGGTCTGGATCTGCGGCCCGACGATCACCGGACGCTTCAGGGCCAGGGGTTCGATGATATTGTGCGACCCCTTGGGCTGGAACCCGCCGCCCACGACCACGCGGTCAGCAAGGCTTAGGTAGAAATACATCTCGCCCAGGGAATCCCCCAGAAGAAGGTCCATCGGAGCCTGGCTTAGCGGGGCAAGCTTGCGGTCCAGCCGCTGGCTGCGGCGGGCAAAGAGGATACCCTTTTCGGTCATTGCCCGGGCAAGCGCATCAAAGCGTTCGGGCGCGCGGGGGATGAAGACGATCACCGGCGGCGTGCGGACGGCCAGAAGCTCTTGCGCAGCGGCCAGGAACAGCGGCTCTTCGGCTTCAGTGACCGAGGCGAAGGCGATCACCCGGCGCGGCCCAAGCCCCGGGCGCGCGGCCTTTGCTGCAGTCAGTTGGGCCGGAGGGATCGGCTGGTCAAAGCGCAACTCGCCCGTAACCATGATGTTCCGCACCCCGACCGAGGCGAACCGTTCGGCCTGCAGGTCGGATTTCACCAGCGCCCCCGCAAAGCCGCGCATCAAGGCGGAGCGGATGCCAAGACGGGCGTCGCGGGCCATCGAATCCGACGGATATTGTGCGTTGCACATGTAAAGCGGCACCCCCGCCCCCCGTGCGGCAAAGATCATCCGGGGCCAGATCTCGATCTCCATCACCAGGCCTAGTTTGGGGCGAAAGGCCTTGAAAAACCCCGCGTAAGCCCATGAGGTTTCAAGCGGAACCCAGACGGCAGCCAGACGCCCGGCAGCGATCTCGGCGGCGAAGACCTTATCCGCCTCACGCCGACCGGCGGGGGTGAACAGCGTGACCACGATGCGTTCGCCCCGGTCGAGCAGCCCCCGGATCAGCGGCACAGCGGACCGAAGTTCCCCCAGGCTGACGGCATGAACCCAGACCGCGCCAGGCATGGTCTGCGGATAGCGCCCGAACCTCTCGCCCATTGCCTGAGCATAAAGCGGGTCCTTTCGGCCCCGGCGCCAGAGGTAGGCCAGAACGACCGGCAGGCCCAGATGCCAGGCAAGTGACCAGAGCCGCAGGAACAGCCAGAGCTTCATCCCAGCCCCCCAAGCGCAAGAAGGTCGGCGGCAAGCGACCCAAGATCACCTTGCGCGGCATCCGACAGCGCCTTTGCACGGTCCGCCATGGCCGAATGGTCGGCATCAAACGCCGCGTCCAGGCTTTCGACGCCGACCTCCAGGGCCGCGCCATGGTTGCGCAACGCAGTGAAGTCGGCAGCGAAATTTGCCGTGCGCGGGCCGTATAGGATCGCCGACCCCAGGGCAGCGGATTCCCAAGGGTTGTGGCCCTCGGTCGGCCCATAGGTGCCGCCGATCACCGTCACCGGACACAACCGATACCACAGGCCCATCTCGCCTAAGGAATCGACGATCCAGACATCGGCCGTTGGCCCCTCACCCAGGCTGCGGCGCGTGGCGGTCAGCCCAAGTGCGGCGACATCGGTGGCAATTCGCTCCCCGCGCGCAGGATCGCGTGGAGCGATCAAAAGGAGCGGGCGCGCCGGTGTGACGCGCAAGGCGGACAGAACCACGGCCTCATCCTCGGCATGGGACGAGGCCAGAAGCAGCGGCTTTCTAACACCCAGCGCGGCCTGCGCTGCATTCAAAGCGGCGGAATCGGCGGCCAACGGTGGTGCTGCGGACTTCAGCGATCCGGTGACGCGGACATCGCTTGCGCCAAGGTCCGCCAAGTAGCGCGCCGTCGCTGCATCCTGCGCCGCAACCAGCCGGAACCGGGAGAAAAGATCACCATAAAGCCCGCGCCAGCGCCGCCTGCGGGCATGGGCCTCGGCGTTCATCCGGGCGTTGACCAGCGCCAGCGGAATGCCGCGATCCGCAGCGGCCACGACCGCG
>JBGSVS010000354.1:0-4590 GCA_041752895.1 Tabrizicola sp. | reverse complement strand
CCGCATGGCCCGACGAACAGCCGATGCCGCCCGCGCCGCCTTCCAGGGCGACCACGCGGTTGGCAAGGGCCGAGACGGTCGGGTTCGTCAGGCGGGAGTAGATGTAGCCGACTTCCTGCAGGTTGAAGAGCTTGGCCGCGTGGTCGGCGTCGCGGAAAACGTAGGCGGTGGTCTGGTAGATCGGGACCTGCCGCGCGCCGGTCGCGGGGTCGGGGGCGGTGCCGGCGTGGATGGCGAGCGTGTCAAAGCCGAGGGGTCTGTCGGTCATGGGTTGTCCTCCCTTGTTTGGGGGTGAGGGTAGGGGAGGAGCGGGGGCATGGCAACGGTGTCCTGTCCACGGTGGACAAAACCGGATGATATAAGGAAAGCAAAGACTTGGCTGCGGGCGTTTACGTAATTTTCATCTTTGAAACTCCCCGGCGGAAGAAGGATCGTTGCGGCTGCTGGCGCTTCCATGCTTGGATCGGCAGCACCTGAACCCGGAGCCTCGTGCGATGCTGACCCCGTTCCACCTTGCGTACCACGTCAGCAGCCTTGACGAGGCGCGCGCGTTTTATGGCAGCGTTCTAGGCTGCCGTGAGGGGCGCAGCACGGAAACCTGGGTCGATTTCGACTTCTTCGGCCACCAGATCAGCCTCCATCTGGGCGAGCCGTTCAAGACGACGAACACCGGGAAGGTCGGCGACCACATGGTCCCGATGCCGCATCTGGGGTTGGTGCTCCACCTGCCGGACTGGCGCGCTTTGGCCGAAAGGCTGACGGCGGCGGGGGTGGAGTTCGTCCTGCCGCCTCAGGTCCGGTTTCAGGGGGAACCGGGGGAGCATTGGACGATGTTCTTCCGCGACCCCAGCGGCAACCCGATCGAGGTGAAGGGGTTTGCGGCCATGGAGAGCGTGTTCAAAGCATGAGTTCGCAGGTGGCTTCAGGCCCGACGCAGACGCTGGATCAGAGGGTGGTAGTCAGGGCCGATTTGAGAGGCGGACATCAGCCGGATCGGGGGGCTTTGCTATTGATCGGGCCGCAAAGCTCTTGGACTGCTGTCGACGAACCATGTTATGAACAACGGGTTGGGGCGCGCGGCCGCGAGTCATCGTCCGGTTTGAACTCGTAGAGGAAGAGCATGGTCGAATACGTCTGGTATCTTCAGGCAACCACCGATCCGGGCACGTCGCGCGGCTACATGCCGGTTGGCTACAACGGGCCGGACCGGACCAAGGTGTTTACCACGCTTCGGGCGCTGGCCTATCGGGCCGAAATCGGCGAGCGGATCGACCCTTCCGAATTCCCGGCAGAGTATGAGGCCGTCAATACCAACCCAAGCCGCAATCTGAACCTGCCGATGTGGTATTCCACCCTGCGCCATGTGCGGGCAGACATGGCGGCGGTGCTGCGCCGGTTTGATCTTGGCCGCACGGTTCTTGCGCCGATCCGCATCACTCTGCCCGATGGCGCGGGTGTGCGTGACGATTTCAGCGTGCTGTCCGTGGCGAACCTGAAGTCGATGGTCGACCCGGCGCTGTCTACGCCGATGAAAAGGGGAAGAAAGCGGTGGGGGCATCTGCACACCTCGGCTGCGACGGATGACAGTGTGGTCGTGAAGCGTTTGGCACTGGAAGGTCCGGACATCTGGACTGATCCGCAAGTGTCGACCACGATCTTTGTCAGCGACGGCTTGGCAAAGGTGCTGCTGGAGCAGGACTTCGGCAAGGCGCTGAAATTGCGCCGCGTCCGCGTGGTCGAACCTGGGGCGTAACTTGTGTGTATTGGCCTTTGGGTTGGCCGGTTTTTTTCGTTTGTCGGCTGATCCACCGTCCCGGCCTGGTGCTGCTTCGGAGGCATACCTTGGCGCTTTGGGATTGGGGCTGCGACCCTGGTTGGCCTCCTGAACCGAATCACGTTGTCTTTGCTGCACGTCTGACCAAGTCTTGGCGCGATGGCGAAGGTGAAGGGGACCGGCGTGGCAACAGAGTCGGCTGGGGTTGATCTGGTTTCAGTCGTGACGCTGCTGGGTGCTGCGGTCGTCGCGGTGCCGGTGTTCAAGCGGATTGGCCTGGGGTCGGTGCTGGGCTATCTGGCGGCAGGGTTGGCGATCGGGCCGTTCGGGTTGGGGCTCTTCTCGGACCCGATGGCGATATTGCATGTCGCTGAACTGGGCGTGGTGATGTTCCTCTTCATCATCGGGCTGGAGATGGAGCCGTCGAAGCTTTGGGCGATGCGGCGGGATATCGTGGGCCTTGGGCTGGTGCAGGTGCTGCTGTGCGTGGGCCTTCTGGGGCTGGTCGGCGTGGCGCTCGACTATCCCTATGCCGGGTCGCTGGTCGCGGGGGCGGGGTTCACGCTGACCTCGACGGCAATCGTGATGCAGATGCTGCAGGAACGCGGGGATATCTCGGCGCCGAAGGGGCAGCGGATCGTGTCGATCCTGCTGCTGGAGGATCTGGCCATCGTGCCCTTGCTGGCGCTGGTGGCGTTCCTCGCGCCGGGGGGCGAAAACCTGACGCTGATGGACCGGCTGCAGGGGGTCGGGATCGGGCTTGCGGCGATTGCGGCGCTGGTGGTGGCGGGGGTTTACCTGCTGAATCCGATGTTCCGCCTGCTGGCCGCGTCCCGCGCGCGGGAGGTGATGACGGCGGCGGCGCTTCTCGTGGTGCTGGGGGCCGCGCTTTGGATGCAACTGGGCGGGTTGTCGGCGGCGATGGGGGCGTTTCTGGCCGGGGTGCTTTTGTCGGAGAGCAGCTTTCGCCACCAGCTTGAGGCGGATGTGGAGCCGTTCCGGGGCATCCTGCTGGGGCTGTTCTTTCTGGCCGTCGGCATGGCGCTGGACCTGTCGGTCATTGCGGACAACTGGCAGCTGGTGACGGTCAGCGTGGTGGCGCTGATGGTGCTGAAATCGGCGATCATCTACATCGTGGCCCGGGTGAACAAGGCGGATCACGCCGAGGCGCTGGAGCGCACTGTCCTGATGGCGCAGGGGGGCGAGTTTGCCTTTGTGCTGTATTCTGCAGCCTTCGCCGTGGGTCTGCTGAGCGCCGAAAACGCGGCGATCCTGAATGCGATCATCATCGTGTCGATGGCGCTGACGCCACTGATGGTGATCCTGCATGACCGGATGAAGCCTGACGCCAAGGTGTCGCTGGACGGGGTCGAGGCTCCGGAAAGTCTGTCGGGGCAAGTGCTGATCGTGGGCTTTGGCCGGTTCGGCCAGATCGCCTGCCAGCCCTTGCTGGCGCGGCGGGTGCCGATCAACATCATCGACGACGATGCCGAGATGATCCGCGCGGCGGAGACCTTTGGCTTCAAGGTCTGGTTCGGGGATGGGACGCGGCTGGACATCCTGAAGGCTGCGGGTGCGGATACGGCGCGGGCGGTGCTGATCGCCACGGACAAGAAGGACGTGACGACGCGCATCGCCAAGCTTGTCCGGCATGAGTTCCCGAACGCCGTGGTGCTGGCGCGCGCCTGGGACCGGGAGCATGCGCTGGAGCTGATCAAGGAGGGCGTCGATCACCAGATGCGCGAGGTGTTCCACTCGGCCCTGGCCTTGGGCAGTGAGGCGCTGGAGGTGCTGGGCGTGGACCCCGACGACATCGGCGCGATCCACGAGGGCATCCTGCGGCGCGATGCGGAACGGCTGGCGCTGCAGATGACGGGGGACATCTATTCCGGGAAAAGCCTCATCATCGGCAATGCCGAGCATACGGTGAAGGCGGCGTCCTAGTGCCGGAGGGGTTCCCGTCGTTCTAGCCGGGGCTGCCGACGGGGCGGTGTTCGGCCGGTTTCTGGCCGGGCTGGGTTGTCTCCATCAGGCTTTCCAGCTTGGCTTTCACTTCGGGCGGCCAGGGCATCGAGGTGTGCTTGTCCAGCCAGGACGCGGCCAGGACCTGTTCCACCGACCAGCGATGTTCGTCGCCACAGTGGATGGTGTGATGCAGTCGGACCGAGGATTTGCCGACCTTCAGGACCTGCAGCCGGAAGGTCAGATTGTCGCCGAAGAACGAGGGTTTCGAGAAGTCGCAGGACAGGTGGACCGTGGGCGTGCCCCAGCGCTCGTTCCAGATGATCTTGTGCCAGGGCCAGCCGATATGGGCCCAGAACTCTTCGACCACGCCGTTCAGGATGTTGAGGTAAGCAGGATAATAGGCGGTGCCGGAAATGTCGCAATCGCCAAAGCGCAGGGTCCGGTCGGTGGTGAAGCAGTGGGCCATTGTGGGTCTCCCTTGGTCCGCAGGGTGGCGCGATTTTCGGCGCGGTCAAGGCTTTAGGCGCGGTCGTCCTTTGGGCTGCCCATCACGACATAGGTGGTGATGGCGCGGACCTGTGGGAGGGTGCCGAGGACGTCGGTGTGCCAGTGCTTGTAGGCGGCAAGGTCGGGGGTTTCGACGCGCAGCAGGTATTCGACGGTGCCGGTGATGTTGTGGCATTCGCGGACCTCGCGCGCGCGGGCGACGGCGCGTTCGAACGCCTCTTGCGCGGATTTGGTATGGCTGCCAAGGCCGACGGTGACGTAAGCCACAAAGCCGATGCCCAGCTTGTCGGGGTCAAGGACGGCGCGGTAGGACTTGATGACCCCGGCCTTTTCAAGCGCCTGGA
>JBGSVS010000353.1:0-2789 GCA_041752895.1 Tabrizicola sp. | reverse complement strand
CAGCGCGCCAAGAAGGCCAAGGACATGGCGGCGGGAAAGGTCAGTCATGACCGCGCCTTTGCTGTCATCGGTTGCTCGGTCGCCTCGGCCACGGGGGCAAGGACGGGCCGCGCCGGCGCAGTCTTCCACGGCTTCGACTTGAAGAAGGCCGCCAGCCCTGCGACGGTGATGATGATGGCGAACCCGGCAAGGTTCACGCCCAGCGCCGCAAGCCACCCACCGCCCGCAAGGTCCAGCACCGCGCCAAGACCGCGCGCCATGACCATCGAGGCCGCAAAGACCGCCAACGATTGCTGGCCGACCCGCATGACCAGGGCGACCCCTGCCCCAACCCATCCGCCTTGCCGCAGGCGCGCTCCACCTGGACCGGCGCAGACCCAGGCCAGATAGGCCAGCGCCAGAAAATGGACGTAACGCAGGATGCCGAAGTCCGACTTGTCGAACAGGACCGACCATTCCTTGCGCCAATCGCGCACGAATTCCGAGGCTCCGATCACCTTGTGCCAGGCGAATGGGACCGAGAGGACGACCACCGCAATAGCCGCCAGAACCAGCGCACGATGCACGGGTGGAGAAGGCAGCCATCGCGCCATCAGGGCGAATCCGGTGAAAAACACGAGTTGCCAGGCAAATGGGTTGAAGTACCAGGTCCGGTCCGAGGGTTTGGTGAACCACGCCTCAGCAGGCAGGTTAAGACCGGCGGTGGCCGCGACCCACAGCGTCAGGCTGAAGAGGATCGCCAATCGCAGGTCGATCCGCACAAGGGCCATCATCACCGGGATCAGCGCCAGGATCACCAGATACATCGGCAGGATGTCGAAGTAGTTCGGCACATAGGTCAGGGTCAGCAGACCCAGCAGGTTCGGCCCGGTGTTGTTGATGAACGGATAAAGGTTCAGCGCCCCGACCTCGTCGCGCGGGAAAACCTCGGTCGCGTTCAGCGCCAGCATCAGGCCAAGCGTCACGAAGAAGACGCCAATATGCACCCAGTAGACCTGCCAGATGCGAAGCGCGATCTGCAGTGTGCCCATCAGCCAACCCGCGCGGGAAAAGACCGCGCCGAAGGCCAAGGCCGACGCCATGCCCGAGCAGAAGACGAACATCTCGGTGGCGTCCGAAAAGCCGAAGCGCGCGGGAATCCACAGCGTCCAGGGGTTGCCGGTGATATGGGCAATCAGGATGATGAACATGCCCACACCCCGGAAGAAATCAAGCCGGGGGTCGCGTGGGGCTTTGGACGCGCTCACCTTACACCGCCTGGGCGCGGGCAGAGCCGATCAGGGACAGGCGGGCCGTCGCATAGCCGTCGGCCATGCCTGCACGGCGCGTCATGCGGTCGTGGATCAGGCCCTCGGCTGCGTCCATATAGCCGCCACGAAGCGCTGCCTCGATGGTGATGCGGTCGAAAACGTCGCGCTGCGCGTGGCTCCCGCCGATGGATTGCAGATCGGCCCGCCCGGCGCGCAGGTGCATCCAGGCGCTGGAGTATTCGCCGCTGGAAAAGGCATGCAGCCCTTGCGCGATATGAAGACCGGGATGCGCAATGACCGCTTGCGCTTCGCCCCAGCTGCGTTGGGTCGATTGCATCCGCGCAATCAGGGCAACGGCGGCCTCGGCGCGCGCACCGCCGCACAGGGCCAGCATGTAGTGCAAGTCGGCAAAGGCAAGGCAGCCATCCGTCGCGCGACGTTCGGCAAGAACCGCCAGTTCCTCCCACCGGTCGCCGACAGTCACGCCCTCCAGCTCCAGCCGCGATAGCAGTGAGGCGGCATTGGCAATGTCGCGATAGTCGTCGGTCTTGTCGGCGCGAATGTCGGCGTCGTAATGCGCCAGCGCCGCGTCGTACTGACCCAGGTCAAGATGCATTAGCGCCCGGTGCCACCAGACGTGGAAGCGGAAGTTGTTGCAATGCGCCCAAGACCCCTCGCGTCCGGTCAGCCAGTCAAGGCCCGCCCGCGCCTGCCCCGTCATGTCGTAGACATGCGCGACAGCGTGCAGGCCCCAGGCGTCATCAGGCGCAAGTTCAACCCCGGCGCGGCCCATCTTTTCGGCGGCGGCATAATCGCCGGTCTCCTCGAGAGTGAAGGCATAGCAACCCATCAGGTAACCCCGCGCCGGGTGGTCCGCCCATATGGGCATCAACCCTTCGACCGAGGCACGCATCGCCTCGGAGCGACCCATGACGAAATGGATTGCCTGCACCATTTTCATCGCCAGCGCGTCGCGCGGATTGAGGTTCAGGATCACCTGCAACCGCGCCGCTGCCCGGCTTGGCCGACCATTCAACCAGTCGCCCAGCGCGTGGACAAAAGCGATCTCGCGCATTGTAGCCGGCGCGGCTGCAACTGCCGCGGCACAGGCCTGGTGCGCAATGGCGACCATCTCGGCGCGGCCAAGAAGCAGACAGGACAGGCCCCGGATCGCTTGCCCTAGCGCAAAGTCAGGTGCGGCTGTCAGAACCTTGTTGAGGTCCGGCCCGGTGCTGGCAGCGTGAGACAGAACGCCAAGGATGACCTTGTTCCAGTCACCGATCAGGTGGCTTGGAAGCGACGTTGGCATTCCACTCAGGTCATCGGATACCGACATCGGCGAACCTTCTCGCATTGGGGCCAGGGTCCCACGCGAAGGATGCGCAGGCGTTACACTTTTCGGTTCGGTCAAGATGAACGGTTCGTTACGGCAGAGTGCAAGAATGTCCAAACCTTCACGCCGGCGTGACCCAGCTGCGCCTAGAAGGCCCCACCATAGGCCCGGCGCGGAATGCGCGCGGCGATCAGGGTAAAGCGGTC
>JBGSVS010000352.1:0-2743 GCA_041752895.1 Tabrizicola sp. | reverse complement strand
GCCATGACGCTGTGGCCTGGGGCTATGCGCGGGCCTGCTCGGCCATGGGCATGCACATCATCCAGCAATGCGAGGTGACCGGGGTGCGTTCCGAAGGCTGCAAGGTCACGGGTGTTGAAACCACCAAAGGCAGCATCGCCTGCATCCTGCCTCACCTTCGGGCCCGACATAATGCTTTCGACCCGCCCAAGAAAGGGGCATTCGGCCGCACGGCGTCCATCACCACCGCGACCGACCCGCCATGTCGCAATTTTCCCGATTGTGCCGCAGGTGGGGCTGGCTATAACCCGGGCTTGATCCATGACATGACTGCCGGACCCCACCGGCGCACCAGTCCGACATGAGGCCCCGATGAAGCGCTATTCGGTCTTTGCCATCGCCCGCGAGGCGCTGCGGTACCATATGGGCTGGGAACGCGCCTGGGCCTCGCCCGAACCGAAGGCTGCCTACGACGCGATCATTGTCGGGGCAGGGGGGCACGGGCTTGCGACCGCCTACTACCTGGGCAAGAACTTCGGCATCACCAATGTCGCGATCATCGAAAAGGGCTGGCTCGGCGGCGGCAACACCGGTCGCAACACCACGATCATCCGCTCGAACTACCTGCAGGACCCCTCGGCCGCGATCTACGAAAAGGCCCGGTCGCTGTATGAGACGCTCAGCCAGGACCTGAACTACAACGTCATGTTCTCCCCCCGCGGCGTGATGATGCTGGCCCAGACCCATCATGAGGTCCGCGGTTATCTCCGCACCCAGCACGCCAACGCGCTGCAAGGTGTCGCCACCGAATTCATCGCCCCCCAGCGGGTGAAGGAACTCTGCCCGATCCTCAACATCGACGGCCCCCGCTATCCCGTCCTCGGCGCCCTCTGGCAGGCGCGTGGCGGCACCGGGCGACACGATGCGGTGGCCTGGGGCTATGCCCGCGCCTGTTCGGCGATGGGGATGCACATCATCCAGAACTGCGAAGTCAAAGGCGTCCGCTCCGAAAACGGTCAGGTCACCGGGGTCGACACCACCAAAGGCTTCATCGGCACGAAGAAGCTGGGGATGGTCGTCGCAGGCCACTCCGGCCAACTTGCCGAAATGGCCGGGTTCCGCCTGCCGATCGAAGCCGTGGCGCTGCAGGCCCTCGTCTCGGAACCCATCAAGCCATGCATGGACGTGGTCGTCATGGCCAACACCGTCCACGGCTACATGTCGCAATCCGACAAGGGCGAGATGGTGATCGGCGGCGGCACCGACGGCTTCAACAACTACACCCAGCGCGGGTCTTTCCATCACATCGAGGAAACGCTCCGCGCGCTGGTCGAAACCTTCCCGATCATCTCGCGCCTCAAGATGCTCCGCCAGTGGGGCGGCATTGTCGACATGACCGGCGACCGCTCGCCCCTGATCTCGAAGACCCCGCTTGGCAACTGCTTCATCAATTGCGGCTGGGGCACCGGCGGGTTCAAGGCGATCCCCGGCTCGGGCTGGGCGATGGCCGAACTGATGGCCAAGGGAGAACCGGGCCCCCTGGCCGAGGCGTTCAACATGTGGCGCTTCAAGGACGGCCAGTTCATCGACGAATCCGTCGCCGCCGGGGTGGCCCATTGATCCGCGACCTTGGACCCTATGTGCCGAAACGGGCGTACAAGCTGAACGCCCCGATCCTGGCCATGCTCTTCAACGGCCTGCATGACCGGGCCGAAGGCCGCGTCTTCGTGCTGCAGATCGGCGCGGGTCATGGCGATGGCACTCTGCCGCTGCTGCCGCGCTTTCAGAACGACGGTTGGTCCGGCCTTCTGATCGAACCCCACCCGCAGAATTTTGCCCAGCTCGAAGCCCTCCACCAGGACAGCGACCGCGTGGCGATCCTGAACCTCGGGATTTCCGATGTCGCAGCCAACCTCATGCTCCACTCCCTGACGCCTGAGGCCGAGGCCCGCAACCGCCGCGCCCCCCGGGGCCGTGCCTCGCTGATCCGCGACCGTATCGCCCGCGACGGCATCGCCCCCGATGATGTGCTTTCCACCGAGGTTCCCGTCCTGCGCATGGACACGGTGCTGGACGAACTCGGGATCGACGCCGCCCAACTGGTCGCGATCAACGCCGGCGGGCACGAGGCACAGGTCTTGAACGGCTTCGACCTCGCCGCACTCGACCCCTCGCTCGTCTTTGTCCACACCACGCCCGACACCGCGTCCGAAGCCGCCTGCATCGCGATCCTGACCCAAGCCGGTTTCCTACCCTTCCAGGTTGCCGACTGGCTGGTCGGCCTTGCCCCCGACCGGCTTGCCGTGCCGCTGGAAGAGATATTGACCTTCTTCCAGAAGGGCGTGGGCGCCGCCCAGACCGACGACGAATGACACCCCTCAAGTCCCCGGAATCCCTGCCATGCTGATCCTCGAATGCCCCTATTGCGGCGTGAAGGCCGAAGAGACGGAACTCAGCCCCGGCTACGAGGCGCACCTCAAGCGCTTCGGCCCGGGGTCCAGCCCCGAGGAATTCGAGGATTACATGTTCGCCCGCAAGAACCCCAAGGGCGTCCATTTCGAACGCTGGCGCCATACCTACGGCTGCGGCAAGTGGTTCCTCGCCGCCCGCTGCACCGCCACGCTTGAGGTCTTCGGAACCTACCCCGCCCAGGTTTCCGAACCCCCTGCCGACATCATCGCAAAGATCCAGGCCCGCCGCCCCGGCTGGACGCCCGCATGACCAGCCAGCCCCCCCACCCATCCTCCCCCACGCGGGGGGAGGG
>JBGSVS010000351.1:0-5589 GCA_041752895.1 Tabrizicola sp. | reverse complement strand
GGGCCCGCAGCGCGCGAAGCCGCAGGGCAAGCCCGCTGATTTCGGAGTGGCTGGACTGGAGCGATCCCCGCGGCAACGCCCTGATCAGGCTGGCAAAAGTCGCATCGTCGCGGCGGGTGGGTTTGCGAGGTGTTGCGGGTTGCGGGGCCGTGGCGGCAAGGGCGGGCGGTGCGTCGAACAGGGGCAGGCCGCTTTGCGCAGGACCGGGGGCTGGAGGCGGCGGCACCGGGGAGGTCATTTGAGGTTCGGGCTCGGCCTCGTCGAGGGCGATGAAGCCCGCTTCGGGCGCCTCATCGGTGTCGGTCAAAGCGCCGGACGAAACGGCAAGATCGTCAAGGCTGACGCTGTCATCGGTCAGCCCTGCCACCTGCCGCACCCCGTGGTCGCGCAGGATTTTCTGCACGCCGCGGATGGTCAGGCCCTGGTCATGCAGAAGCCGCTTGATCCCAGAAAGCAGCGCCACATCCGAGGGGCGATAGTAGCGCCGCCCACCCGCACGCTTGACCGGCTTGATCTGCGGAAACCGGCTTTCCCAGAACCGCAGCACATGGGCGGGGGTGTCCAGATGCTCGGCCACCTCGCTGATGGTGCGGAAGGCGTCGGGCGACTTGTCCATCGGCGCTTAGCGCTTTTTCCCGGCCGCCACGCGGTCCTTCATCAGGTGCGACGGACGGAAGGTCAGGACCCGGCGGGGCGAGATCGGAACCTCTTCGCCGGTCTTCGGGTTGCGGCCAACGCGGGCGGTCTTGGACCGGACCGAGAAGGTGCCGAAGGACGAGATTTTCACCGTCTCACCGGTAGCCAGCGCGTCGGACATGTGCTGGAGCACAGCCTCGACCAGATTGGCGGATTCGTTGCGGCTAAGGCCGACCTCACGGAATACCGCTTCGGACAGGTCCATCCGGGTCAGGGTCTTCTCGCTCATCTCGTCCCCCCGTGAGCATGTTTTGCGGTGAGGATGGGCCGGATGGATTTACGAGTCAATATCAAGCACTTGGGGAGCGGTGTTAAAGGCGCTTACCAGCGCAGGACAACCGAGCCCCAGGCCAGGCCACCGCCGATGGCTTCGGTCACGATCAGGTCGCCGGGCTTGATCTGGCCGCGCTGCTTGCCGACCGAAAGCGCCAGGGGGATCGAGGCTGCCGAGGTGTTGCCGTGGTCCTGCACGGTGACGACGACGCGCTCCATCGGGACCTGCATGCGCTTCGCGGTGCCTTCGATGATGCGGATGTTGGCCTGGTGCGGCACGATCCAGTCGACATCGTCGGGGGTCAGGCCTGCCTTGTCCAAGGCAGTGTGGGCGGTTTCGGCAAGCTTTTCAATGGCATGGCGGAAGACTTCCTTGCCCTCCATCACCAGGTGCCCGGTGGTCCCGGTCGAAGTGCCGCCATCGACGTAGAGCAGGTCCTTGAAGCGCCCGTCCGAGTGGAGGTCGGTCGAAAGAATGCCGCGGTCGGCGGTCGTGCCGGTGCCTTCGGTTGCTGCCAGCACCACCGCCCCGGCGCCGTCACCAAAGAGGACGCAGGTGCCGCGGTCCTTCCAGTTCATCAGGCGCGAGAAGGTCTCGGCCCCGATGACAAGGACGCAGGAAGCCTGACCCGAAAGGATCAGCGCGTTGGCATTGGCCATGGCGAAGACGAATCCGGCGCAGACGGCCTGGACGTCGAAGGCAAAGCCCTTGGTCATCCCAAGCGCGTTCTGCACCATGGTTGCGACCGAGGGGAAAGTAAGGTCGGGGGTGGAGGTCGCGACGATGATCGCGTCGATCCGGGTGGCGTCCATCCCGGCATCGGCAAGGGCTGCCTGCGCGGCGCGGGTGGCGAGGTCCGAGGTCAGTTGGCCGTCGGCGGCGAAATGCCGACGCTCGATCCCGGAGCGCGCGCGGATCCATTCGTCCGACGTGTCGACGATCTGTTCGAATTCGGCGTTGGGGACGACGCGGTCGGGCAGATAGTGCCCGACGCCCCTGACTACGGCGCGTATCGTCATTCGGTAGGATCGCCTCCGGTCCCGGCCCTGTCCGCCCCCGGACGGTCGGCCCCCATTCGGGCAGCATCCTGCCCCGCGGCTTCGGCGGATGCAACCCGGGCTGCGAGGCGTTCCAGGAAACGGACCTGTGCCAGTTGGTAGGCAAGGCCAATGGCGGCGGCGATGCCGGTGGCGTCGGCGGACCCATGCGACTTGACCACGGTGCCGTTCAGGCCAAGGAAGACGCCGCCATTCACGCGTCGCGGATCGATGCGGCGTTGCAGGCGTTTCAGCGAGTTCAGCGCCAGAAGGGCCGCAAACCGGGACAGAAGACCCGCCCCGAAGGCTTCGCGCATGAAGTCGGAAATCAGCTTGGCCGTGCCCTCGCCGGTCTTGAGCGCCACGTTGCCGGTAAAGCCGTCGGTCACGATCACGTCGACGCGGGCCGAGGGCAGATCGCCGCCTTCGACAAAGCCCACATAGTCGAAATCGCTGATCGCGGCGACGGCGGGCATGCGGTCATGCGCCTCTTTCAGCTCGGCCCGGCCTTTGTGTTCCTCGGTCCCGACGTTGAGGATGCCGACGCGGGGGCGGGTAAGCTTGAGCCCGTTGCGGGCATAGGATGCGCCCATGACGGCGTATTGCAGAAGATCGTCCGCCTCGGCCTTCACGTCGGCGCCGACGTCAAGCATCAGGTTGAAGCCGCCCGGATTGCGCGAGGGCCAGAGGCAGGCGATGGCGGGACGGTTCACGCCGGGAAGCTTGCGCAGCCGCAGCATCGACACGGCCATCAATGCGCCGGTGTTGCCGCAGGACACTGCTGCCGTCGCCTCGCCATCCTTGACCGCGTCGATGGTCGAGAACATCGAGGTTCCCTGGCCATGGCGCATGATCTGGGCGGGCTTGTCATCCATCGTCACTACGCGGTCGGCATGGCGCAGGGTCACCCGGGCAGACAGTTCGGAATGACGGGAGAGAAGCGGACCAAGCGTGGCCTCGTCCCCGTGCAGGATCACGTCAAGGCGGGGATACTGGGCAATCGATTCGACAAGGCCGGCAACAACCGCTGCCGGCCCACGATCGCCACCCATGGCGTCAACCGAAATGACGACACGCTCGGTGGCCGGGGCAGAGGCAGACCTTTGGTCGGATGCCATCGGGACGGCTGAGCGAAGCGCGGCTTACGCCGCGTCTTCGTCCACGTCGACTTCCCGCGCCAGCGAGACGATTTCGCGCGAATCGTAGTGGCCACAGGCGCTGCACACATGGTGCGGACGCTTCAGCTCGCCACAGTTCGGGCAATCGTTCGGGTTTGCGGCAACCAGCGCGTCATGCGCACGGCGCATGTTGCGGCGGGATTTCGTGGTGCGGTTCTGCGGGACAGCCATGTCTCAACCTTTGGGCAGTGGGGACATGTGCCCCGGATTTCCTTTGCTAGACAGCGCCCCGACCACCCCTTCGGGCAATACCTGACGGATGCTGCTTCACAGCTTGAATGAGGCGCGGAACATACTCGGATTCCGGGGCGGCGCAAGTCCCTTTTCGCTGGTGTGAAAGGGGCATGCGCGGGGGGTCACTGATCCGTCCCGCCGTCCGGTTTTTCCTTGGCGGCAAGCTGTGCTGAAAGGCCCTTGAGACCCGCGAACGGCTTTACGTCAGCGTCCGAAAGCGGCGTCAGGCCGTCACCGGCGTGGACAGTCTGCCCAAGCTCGGCCCCCGGGGCGCGAGGGTAAAGCGGCAAGGCCAGCGCAAGAGCCTCGGCAGCGATCTCGGCCAGGTCGATGGTTTCGGGCATCGGCTCGACACTGTCGTCTTCCGGCATCTCGACCTCGTCGCCCTCGGGCAGGGTGAGGTCCGCGACATAGCGGCGGCGGACGGGCTCGTTCACCGTCACAGGCACTGGGGCAAGGGTGATGCTGCAGGGCTGGTCGGCGCGGACGGTCAGGGTCGCGTCGAGCACAAGTTCGTCGCGGCCGTTGGGCCGGATCTCGCCGACAAGGTCAAGCGCGTAAAGTGACAAAAGGTCGAGGTCCGCCGCAAGCTGTGCCCGTTCCGATTTATCCGGACGATAGCTGAAGCGGGTCGGCTTCCGGGGGCTGAGGCCGCCGGTCCGGAACCGTGTGGGGCGTGGAAGGGCAGGATCGGACATTGGACGGGCCTTCATAAGCGGTGCCGGACAAGAGAGTGCGGCGTTCCATTCTTGAACAAGGGGTATCTAGTCTGTTATCCCGAACCCCAAGGGTTTTGAAGAACCCGCGTCGAAATACGGCGTCGTAACGGGCAAGAGGGCAGGCATGGCAGATTTCCGGTTGGCGCGGTCGGTCCTTGCGGCCTGCCACCACCTGCGCAGGCAGGGGTTGATGCTGGTCCTTGCGGGATCGGTTGCGGCCTGCGCAGCCGTCTACCGCAACCACGGCTATGTGCCGACCGAGGACGATCTGGCGCTGGTCGAGGTTGGAACGGACACGCGCGAGACGGTGGGGCAGAAGATCGGCCGCCCGTCGACCTCGGGCCTTCTGAACGATGTGGGCTGGTTCTACGTGCAAAGCCGCTACAAGCTTGTCGGCCCGCGCGAGCCGAAAGAGATCGACCGCCAGGTGCTGGCGGTGACCTTCACGGAGGCTGGCGTGGTCGAAAACGTCGCCCGTTACGGGCTTGAGGACGGCAAGGTCGTCGAAATCTCGCGCCGGGTGACCGAGCCGAACGTCAAGGGGCTGTCCTTCATCCAGCAGATCCTGGGCAGCTTTGGCCGGTTGCAGGCTGGGGACATTCTGGGAGAGTGACGCACCAATCCGTGGCGAAGGACGAGACGGTCAGTCCTTCGGATCAAAGGTCAGCGCGACCCCGTTGATGCAGTAGCGCAGGCCCGTGGGCCTTGGCCCGTCCGGGAAGACATGGCCAAGATGCGCGTCGCAGCGGTTGCAGTGCACTTCGGTCCGGCGCATGAACCAGCTGTTGTCGGACTGCTCGCCCACCATTTCGGCATCCAAGGGCGCGTAGAACGAGGGCCAGCCGGTGCCAGAGTCGAACTTGGTCGCCTGGTCGAACAGCGGCGCATCGCAGCAGACGCAGCGGTAGGTGCCGGGGTCCTTTGGAAAGTCGTCGTGGGTGAAGGCGCGTTCGGTGCCGTGCTTGCGGGTGACCTTGTAGGCGAGGTCTGACAGCTGGGCCTGCCATTCGGTATCCGACTTGACGATCTTGTCCATGCTCGGGTCTCCTTTGCTGGGTAATCTAGGGTGCCGGGGGCCGAGAGGAAAGTCGTGGAGCCGATCCGTAAAGGCAAGTTGATCGCGCGGCTGGCCGAAGGGCGGGCCGATCTGGCGCGCGCGCTTGCCTTGCGGGAGGCGGCGTTTCCCAGGGTTTCGGGGACGGAGGAGGACGCGCAGGACGCGCTGTCGGCGCATGTGCTGGTCGAGGGCGGCGATGGGGGCGAGGCTGGGTTGCAGGCCTGTTTCCGAGTGATGCTGTTCGGCTGGGGGGCGGGGCTTGAGCAGGGCTATGCGGCGCGGTTCTACGATGTGGGGCCCCTGTCGGGCTACGCGCGGCCCATCGCCGAGATGGGGCGGTTTTGCGTGGCACCCGGGGGGGTGCATCCGGACGTGCTGCGGCTGGCCTGGGAGA
>JBGSVS010000350.1:0-5408 GCA_041752895.1 Tabrizicola sp. | reverse complement strand
ATGGTGATGCCGGGCGACAACCTGAAGTTCGTCGTGGAACTGATCGCCCCGATCGCGATGGAAGAAAAACTGCGCTTCGCCATCCGCGAAGGCGGCCGCACCGTCGGCGCAGGCGTCGTGTCGAAAATCATCGCGTAAGCGCGAGTGGATCGAAAGCATCCAAAAGGCGCGCGGCATCCCGCGCGCCTTTTTCATTTCAAGGATCATCCCATGACCGCCTGCGTTCTTTGTGCTGCCCCCGATGCCGTGCCAGTCACCCTTGCCCCGGGAGACGACGTGGCACAGCTTTGCCCGGTCTGTGCCGCCGCGCTGGCGGGAGACATCACCCCCGGCCCGCGCTGGCGCTGTCTTGGTGATGCGGTCTGGTCCGAGGACGCCGCCACTCAGATCGCCGCATGGCGTCTGTTGCAGGCCTTGCCGGGCGAGGCCTGGGCGGTCGATCTTCTGGAAACCGTCTATCTTGACCCCGAGGTTCTGGCGCGGGCTTCGGCCAGCGAAACCCTCGTGGCTGAAGTTGAACACCGTGACAGCAATGGTGTTCTTCTATCCGCCGGGGACACGGTGACGCTGATCAAGGACCTTCCCGTCAAGGGCAGTTCCATGGTTGCCAAGCGGGGAACCTCGGTGCGGGGCATCCGGCTGGTCCGCGACAACCCCGACCAGATCGAGGGCCGGGTCAACGACCAGCAGATCGTGATTTTGTGCCAGTTCGTGAGAAAGTCGTAAGGCCCGCACAGTCGATAGTGCCGCCCCTGCGTCGGTTTGAGGCTGGTCCGGAAGTTCGCAATACTGCCGGACCTTGCCCCTAAGACTCCGCCTCGGCCCGCCTTTGAGCGGCTTGTTTCATCTGCCAACCCAGCCGCACGCCCGGGTTGGCCTTGATCTGGTCGAGCATCGCCTTGAACCGTCCGCGCTGAACCATGCCGTCGTGCCAAGCTGCGGCCTCGCGCACCCGGGACATCAGCTTGCCATCGGTCAGCTGGCCCACCCGTGCCGCCGCCAGTGCCGCCGGGGTTACCGGGGCCGTGCACAGGAAGGCAAGCCCCACGCGCGGGACATGGACGAGCGGCAGAAAGCAGTCGCGCAGGGCCACCATCTGCGCGCAAAGCCAGGGTTGCACGGCCATCAGATAATCCTGCTGCACCAGAATCGATCGACCCGGCACCAGTGCGGGGAAGAATTCGGCCGCGATATGGTCGGCCATCGCGGCACCCTTTGCGGCATCGACGGACAGGATCTCGATTGGGTGACCCGGCCAGTGCGTGTCGCCGATGTCGCCGACATGCAGCGTCACATGGTCCGCCCAGGGGTCGAGGTGCCGCTGGGCCACAGGCAAAAGGTCGGCATCGTCGGCATCGGGCAGGGGTTCATCGGGCATGAACTTGGCCCAGAAGGCGCGGGAGGAGCGGAACCGGTCGTAGCTGTGGACGTGAAAGCGCCGTCCGGACAGCGCGAGCCCGGACAGAAGCCGTGCAGCCGAGCCTCCGGCATAGGCTCCAAGGTCGACCGTCGCGCCGTCGCCCTGCACGCGACGACCCAGCCAGTGGTAGAACAGCCGCTCTTCCGGTGTCAGCATCGTTGGGACCCGCGCGGCCGGACCCAGATCAGCCTCGGGGAGGTTCATCCACGGCCGGGCGGCAAACTCTGCCACGATCTTGGGCTCTGTCGGCAACGGGGACCCTCCTCGGCCAAGACTAGGCGCGCGGCGCGGGGCTTACCAGTCGGCTCCTCGCGCGACTTCGTCTTCTCGTCGCAAGCGCCGGGTGCCGCAGTCAACGAGGCGCCGTCGCCTTGACGGTCCCTGCCTTCCGGCACCGGTCCGAGCAGTAGCGCACTGCGTCCCAATCCTTTTCCCACTTCTTGCGCCAGACGAAGGGCAACCCGCAGGCGGCGCAAATCTTGTGCGGCAGGTCGGATTTCTTGCGCATCTTTGGCATGGACAGGCCTTTGGTTGGCGTGCCGGAAATCTGGCGTTGCGAACGCGCCAGACAACCCCCAAACGACGCGAGAGAATCCCTTGACCTCTTGCGCCGCCTGCCGTAACCCGTCCACCGCGTAGGGGTATAGCTCAGCTGGTAGAGCGACGGTCTCCAAAACCGTAGGTCGAGGGTTCGAAACCTTCTGCCCCTGCCATTGAAATTGCTGGATATTCCGGCGATTACTGCGGAACTCCCTTACAGAAAAGGCGCGCAGTCGGGAGCTTTTCGTTCCACTTCATGCGTTTCCACAACCTCGATTCTGCCGGGAAACACTGGCCGATGAGCGCGGAGCGGACCCGCGCAGAGGGGGTCATCAAGGCTGCATTGGTCCGCGCCCAAGGGCGAAGTTGTCCAAGCTTCGGAATTGGTCGACGGGTGGTCAACGGTCATGCTTAAGATACGCTGCTTGGCCGTCGATGACGGGCAAGATGCATCCGATGATTCGACGGGGATGCTGCCAAATGACGAAAGGCCCGGGCCTTTTCGGCAAGCAACAAGGGAACGATGATGGGTGCGATTGCAGGATCCGACAGAAGTGCTGCTTCGGACACGGATCTGGCGTCTATGCTTGTCTCGACGGTTTCGCCGCTTGTTGCGGAGTTTGTCCTGGCGAATCTGCACCGGAAAGCCGAGGATTTCGCAGCAGCCTTGCCTGCGGTCGTGCTTTGCGCCGATATCGCCGGGTTTTCGGTTGCCGGGGCGGCGCTGACGCGGTCCGATGAGCGCGGGGCGGAAGAGCTGCGCAGCATCGTCAGCACCGTCTTTGGCCGCGTCACGGATGCGATAGGGCAAACGGGCGGGCAGGTCCTGCAGTTCTCTGGCGATGCGGTGACCGTGGCCTGGCCTGTCGGGTCCGGGATAACGTCGCAGACCGTCAGTGCCATCGCTGCCGGGTTGGCCTTGCAGGACGCCTGTCGCACGCTGGCTGTCGCCGGGATGGATGGCCTGAGATTGCGGGTTTCCTTGGGCGAAGGCCCGATCTGGATTGCCCATCTGGCGGCCCATCCGGAGGGAGGTTTGCAGACCCCGCAGACAGTGATTTGCGGCGACGTCTTCAGCCTGTTTAATGACCGGACCGGGTTCGCCGAGGGCGTGTTTCTTGACCGCGGGCTTTGGACACAGGTTGCAGCGGAGCTTCAGGGCCGCACATCCGTAGTCGCAGATGCAGATGGCGTGCGTGTGCTTTCCCTGGGAGGCGTCCAGCCTAGACGCGAACCTGTGCCTGCCGTCACCTCCGATCAGGCCAGGGTCATTGCCGGGTATGTTCCCGGCTATCTGCATGATCTTCTTCAGGGCACGCTGACCGACTGGCTGGCCGAGTTCCGGTCGTCTTCGATCCTCTTTGCCCGGTTCGAGAGGTTCGGGTTTTCCAGTCTGGCGGATTTGCCCCGGCTTCAGGCTTTGGCAAAGGCGACGCTGCAGGCGATTGACCAGAATGGTGGTCTGCGCCTGAAGTTCGCGACGGATGACAAGGGTCTGATCCTGATGGCCGCCTGGGGGCTGCAGTCCCGGTCGTTCGAAAACAATGCCGAACGGGCCCTTGCGGCGGCAGCGCTGGTGCATCAGGCCGCCCGGGATGGCGGGTTGGAGGCCAGCATCGGTGTCACCTCGGGCAAGGTCTTTGCCGGACTTGTCGGGTCGGACAGCCACCGCGAGTATACCGTGATCGGGGATGCGGTGAACCGCGCCGCCGCCTTGTCCAGCGAGGCCAAGGGGCAGACGCGGGTGGACGGGCAGACGCGAGATGCGGGGATGCGGCGGTTTCGGTTTGCGGATGCCGGGGTCCTGCAGCTTAAAGGGCAAGACGCGGCTTCCCATTACATCGTGACGGGCGAAGGGCTGGCCCAGACCGTTCAACAGGGTGACATGGTCGGGCGCGCGGCAGAGCGGGCAGAGATCGACGGGCTGGTCGCGCAGGTCGGGCAAGGAACGGCGCCAGGGGTTGTGCATATCATTGGCGATGCGGGTCTGGGGAAGTCCCGGCTGGCCGGGCATCTGCAGGCGTGTCTGGAGGCCGCTGGCATCCCGGTCTTGCGGATGAACGCTGACAGCCTGCGCCGCACGACGGGGTTCTATCCCTGGCGCCAGTTGGTCGCAGCTGTGGCCGGAACCGACTTGCAGGAAAGCGATCTGCAGCAATTGCTTGGGGCTGATCCGGCTGTGGCCGACCTCCTGCCGCTGCTGAGCCCGGTTCTGCGGCATGAGATTGCCGACACTCCCGCAACCGCAAACCTGTTTGGCGGCGGGCGGGCCGAAAAGACCCAGACCGTCATCATAGCACTTCTGGAGCGTCTGATCCCATCTACCCCTCAGGTGGTGATCGTCGAGGACGCGCACTGGTTCGACTCTGCGTCATGGCAACTGCTGGAGCGTTTCTCGCGGGCTTTTCCGCAGGTTACCGTGACGGTTGTCTCGCGCCCGCTGGACCCCGATGCCCTGCCGTTCGAAGCCCGGCGCCTTCTGGACCGGCCTGACCGGTTGACCCTCCAGCTTGCGCCGTTTTCGCGTGACGGGTCGGTGGCGCTGATCAATGCAGCGCTTGGGACGATCGAGTCCGCACCCGGCATCGTTGATCTGGTCTACGCCCATGCCGAAGGGCACCCGCTGTTCACGATTGCCCTGGCGCTGTCGTTGCGTGATCGGAGTTTGCTGCGGGTCGAGGCCAGCTATGCGCACCTGGGCCTTGGTGACCGCAGCCTGTCGCAGATTGCCTTTCCCGATGGGGTGGAAGGCGTGGTGGCCGAACGGATCGCCAGCCTGACCCCGGCCCAGCAGTTGACGCTGAAGGTTGCGGCGGTGCTGGGACGCAGCTTTGATCTGGACATGCTGGCGCGTCTGCATCCCGGTGGCATCCCTTCCGAGGGTCTGGCCGCCGAGATCGCCGCTGCGGCGCGTGCAGGGCTGGTCGAAACCGTGGATGCGGCGCAAGGCAGGCACCGGTTTCACCACGCGATCATCGGGGATACCGCTTACAAGCTCCTGGTCAGTGACCAGCGCCGCAGCCTGCATGCAAAGGCTGCTGACCTGTTGCACGGGCAGGGTGCGGGCGACGGGCATCGGGCAGCCTCGCTTGCCCTTCTGGCGCACCACTATGAACAGGCCCTGCTGCACGAGCAGGCGGTCGCGTTCCTGTCACGCGCGGCGGAAAGCGCGCGGTCCGGCTATAACAATGCCGAAGTCGTGGATTTCCTGACCCGCGCGCTGAAGATCGTCGACGCGCAGCCGGGGCTGGCCGATACGGTCACCAGGGGCCACTGGAACCACAAGATCGCCGATGCGCTGAAGGCGCTGGGCCATTATCAGCGCGCCGCTGATTTCCTGTTCGAAAGCGCCCGCCTGCTGGACCGCGCTCCGCCACGGTCCACCCGCCAGGCGCTGGTCCGGGCCATCGGCGGTTACGCAGGCTACCGGATGCGCCCGCACCGCGCG
>JBGSVS010000349.1:0-9208 GCA_041752895.1 Tabrizicola sp. | reverse complement strand
CGCGCAGGGTGGCGCGGGGCGAGTGGGTTTGTCCAGTGGCACCCTTCCGCGCGACACGCGGAAGGGCCACGGGGTTCACGCCGTCGCCACCTGCGCGCTGCCCGACCGTTCCGACCACAGAAGCCAGCTTGAGGCCGCAAGGATCATCATGACTCCAAGCCAGATCGGACCCTCGGGCAGATAGCCGAAGACGGCCCAGCCGACGGCGATGTTCGACAGTAGCTTGATGTCGTCGAAGGGCTGCACAAAGGCGGCATCGGCGGCGGCATAGGCCAGCGTCAGGAAGTGCTGTGCCAAGAACACCAGCGCCCCGCCCGCCAAGAGCCAGACCAGGATCCAGCCGGTCGGCCATTCAAACCCGGCCTGCAGCGAAATCAGGCCGTTGATCGGGGTCAGAAGGACAAGAAGCCAAAGTGTCACCGTCTCGGGCCGTTCGGTTCTGGTCAGGCGCTTGGTCATCAGCGAGGCCGCGGCCCAGAAGAGTGCAGCAGCCACCGGATAAAGGGCGGGAAGGGCAAAGCCTGTTTCCCAGGGCTGCAACAGGACCATGGCGCCGCCGAAACCCAAGGCAGCAGCGGCCCAGCGGGTGGCATCGACCCTCTCGCCCAAGACAAGTGCTGCGCCCAGAAGGACGAAGAAGGGCGAAGTCATGACCAGTGCGATGACCTGCCAGATCGGCGTGCCATGGGCCAGCGCCATGACGAAGGCCTGCACCCCAAGCGCCGAGACCACGACGCGAGCAAGATGAGGGCCGGGCCGCGCGGTCTTCATGCCGCGAACCCCGTGGCGGCGCAGGAACGGCAGAGCCAGCACCAGTGCTATGGCATATTGCCAGAAGCTGTCGGATTGCGGGCGAAAGCCCAGCTGGCTGGTGATGATCTGCGTCAGCGCATTGGCCAGCGCGAAGCAGAAACCCGCGCCGACCATGAAGGCCGCACCGCGGAAGGGAAGGGACTGACGCATCGTGTCTCCTTTCAAGACCCGATCAGTCAGGGGAAAACGCGTCCGCCCCGCGCAAACGGGGGGATTGGTCGCTCTCTCTCATCCGGACTTTCACCGTCGGCCCCGGAGTTCCACCGGATCTGCTGACCCCCGTTGCCGGGGCGCTCGCGGGCTGTCACCGCCGGTGGGGAATTGCACCCCGCCCTGAGAACACCGGCAAAGGCCCGGCGGAGAGGGGCTATCACGCACGGGGGTTGCGGACAAGGGATAGGGTCCGTGCCATGACCTGTGCGGGACTGCCTGGAGGTCCGGTTGCGTCTTGCGGGGCAGTGGCACGGCCGGTGTCGCCCGGACGTGACGCGAGGTCACGGGAACCTGCCCTTTCCAAGCCAGGATAGCCGGGCGATGATCGGCGCATGATCCGCTTGCGCTTGCCATTTTCCGCCCCCCCCGATGCTGCCAGCGGCGGCGCTGCGCCCCAGCGCGTGATACTCGTTCACGGGTTGGCGCGGTCGACCCGGTCGCTGGCCGCAGTCGGGTTGGCGCTGCGTGCGGCGGGCTATGTGGTGGCCCATGCGTCCTATCCGTCGACCACGTCCGCTCCGGATGTGCTGGTGGCAGAGGTCGCCCGCGCCCAGGCGCTGCCGTTCGAGGGCACAACGCATTTCGTCACCCATTCGATGGGCGGGATCCTTGTGCGCGACTTCCTGGCGCGGGGGCATCCGCCGGGCCTGGGCCGGGTGGTGATGCTGGCCCCGCCGAACCATGGGTCGGAACTGGTGGACGTGCTGGGCAACTGGAAGGCGTTCGAATTGGTGAACGGCCCGGCCGGCATGACGCTGGGCACGGGACCGGAAAGCTGGCCGAACCGGTTGCCTGCCGCAGACTATCCGCTGGGGATCATCGCGGGGACGCGTTCGTTCAGCCCCTGGTTCAGCCAGCTTTTGCCGGGGCCGGATGACGGCAAGGTCACGGTGGCAAGCACGCGGCTGGACGGGATGGCGGACCATCTGGAACTGCCGGTCAGCCACACCTGGATGATGGTCAACCCGACGGTGATTGCCCAGGTGATCCATTTCCTGAAGCTGGGGCGGTTCGACCGCGGTTGACACCGGGGCACGATTTTTCTGCGAAAAATCGGGTCTAGCCGCGCGTGATGCGGTTCGCATGGCCCATCTTGCGACCTGGCCTTGGCGCGCCTTTGCCGTAGAGGTGAACGGCAGTGTCGCGGGCTTTCAGAAGGTCGGGAACGCGCAGCACATCGTCACCGATCAGGTTTTCCATCACCACATCGGCATAGCGGTTGCCATCGCCCAAGGGCAGGCCCGCCACGGCGCGGATGTGCTGTTCGAACTGGTCGACAGTGCAGCCTTGTTGCGTCCAGTGACCGGAGTTGTGGACGCGGGGGGCGATCTCGTTCACCAGAAGGGCCTTTTGTGTCACGAAAAGCTCGACCCCCATCACACCGACATAGTCGAGCGCGTTCAGGATGCGGGCGGCGAGGAGGACTGCGTCGCTGCGCTGGCCGGGCGAAAGGCGCGCGGGGACCGTAGTGGTGCGCAGGATGCCATCGCGGTGGATGTTCTCACCCGGGTCGAAGCAGGCGACTTGGCCGTCGAGGGAGCGGGCGGCGATGACAGAAACCTCGCGGTCGAAGGCGACGAAGCCTTCCAGCACGCAAGGCGTGTTGTTCATTGCGGTCCAGGCAGCGGGAATATCGGCCTCAGACTCCAGCTTGACCTGGCCCTTGCCGTCATAGCCCAGCCGCGTGGTCTTGAGGATCGCGGGCAGGCCAAGCTGATGGGCCGCAGCACGCAGGTCGGCTTCGGAGTTCACGGCGGCCCAAGGGGCGGTTGCGAGGCCGAGGTCGTTCAGGAAGCTTTTCTCGGCAATCCGGTCCTGGCTGATCGCCAGCGCGCGGCGGTTCGGGCGGATCGGCCTCAGGCTTTCCAGAAGGTCGAGGGCCGAGGTAGGCACGTTCTCGAATTCATAGGTGATGACATCAACTGACGCGGCAAAGGCGCGGAGGGCGGTTTCGTCCTCATAGGGCGCGGTCGTTACGGTGTAGGCGACGTCGCCAGCCGGGGCCGCGCCAGGTTCGTAGATGTGGCAACGGTAGCCAAGGCGGCTGGCGGCGACCGAGAGCATCCGGCCGAGCTGCCCGCCGCCAAGAATGCCGATCGTCGATCCCTGCGGGAGGTCAGTCATCCTTCGGCTCCTCGGGGATCGAGGCGGAAAGGGCCTCGCGCCAGGCGTCCAGCCTTTCGGCGACGGCGGGGTCAAAGGTGGCAAGGATCGCGGCGGCCATAAGGCCCGCGTTGGCCGCGCCGCCGATGGCCATAGTGGCGACGGGATAGCCCTTGGGCATCTGCAGGATGGAATAAAGCGAATCGACGCCCGCCAGCGCCTTGGTCTGCACCGGCACGCCGATAACCGGTACCCGGGTCTTCGACGCCATCATGCCCGGAAGATGCGCGGCCCCGCCTGCGCCCGCGATGATGACCTTCAGCCCGCGGGAAACGGCGGTCTTGCCGTAGTCCCACAGCCGGTCGGGCGTGCGGTGAGCGCTGACGATCTTCGTCTCGTAAGGGATGCCAAGCTCATCCAGAAGCTCGGCGGCAGCCTTCATCGTCGGCCAGTCGCTTTGCGACCCCATGATGATTCCGACGGATACGGCCATGCGCGCCTCCCTGTTCAACGCGCGATTACCGGGAACGTGGCGAAGGGGCAAGCGTCAGGCGATGATGTCGGGGATCAGCATATCCTCGATCTTCACGATCTGATCCTTCAGCGCAAGCTTCTGCTTTTTCAGGCGGCGCAGGGTCAGCTGATCGGGGCGGCCGGTTTCTTCCAGCGCATGAATGGCCTGATCCAGGTCGCGGTGTTCGCGACGCAGGACTTCAAGACGGATGCCAAGCATTTCGTCGTGGCTAAGTTCGGTGGGCGCGTTCATGGCTGTGGCGAATCGGTTCCTGCCTTTCGCAAAGGATATAGGAAAGCAGTGCCCCTGCGGGAAGGTTTCTGCGCGAATTCCGCTAGAAAGCGCCGCAATTACGCGAATTAGAGGGCCTTGCGGGGCGTGAGGACGGGCCCCATATTCACTCTGTGCGGTGCCTGACTGCAGGGCCGCGAAGACCGAACCGTCGCTTATGCCAAGGACTGTCCGATGACGAAACTGAGCTTTGGGGCCCATCCCTATCTTCTAGGGTTCGAGCAGCTGGAACGGCTGGTGGAACGCACTGCGAAATCCGGAGCCGAGGGCTATCCTCCGTTCAACATCGAGGCGGTGGCGGAAAACGCCTACCGGATCACGCTGGCTGTCGCAGGATTCCGCGAGGAAGACCTGTCGATCACCATCGAGGACCGCCAGCTTGTCGTCCGGGGCCGTCAGGGCGAAGACCTGGCCGAGCGGGTGTTCCTGCACCGGGGCATCGCCTCCCGCGCGTTTCAGCGCAGTTTCGTGCTGGCCGACGGGGTCGAGGTTGCCGGGGCCACGATGGAGAACGGGCTTCTCCACGTCGACCTGCGCCGCCATGTGCCCGAAACCGTGGTGCAGACGATCCGGATCGGTCGGAATGATGCCAGCCAGAAAGGGGGCGCTAAATGAACACGCCATTCAACGGGTTGCCGCAGGGCGCGAACCGCATCGTCTATGTCCGCGAGATGGCGGTGACGGACCTGCCGGACGAAGTGCGCGACCAGATGGGAGATGCCGAGGTGATCTGGTCGGTCCACGGGGCCGATGGACGCCAGTTGGCTTTGGTCGCGGACCGCAAGCTTGCCTTCCATCTGGCGCGGGAACACGACTTCACCCCGGTCAGCGTGCACTGACGCTCAGCGCCGAAAGCCCGGCGCTGACTGGCTTTCCGCAACGGAACCGCTAGGCTTGGACGTATCGGTCCTGTCACAAGCGGAGAGCATTGATGAAAACCATAACGGGATATTCGGGCCTGCAGATCGGTCTGCACTGGCTTGTGGCCGTGCTGATCCTTGTCGCCTGGCTGTCCGGCGAGGGGGCAGAAGAGGCGATGCGGGCAGCAAAGGACGGCGGAACAGTCGGCTTCGTGCCGCATGTGGCGTTTGGCCTCGCGATCCTGACTCTGGTCATCGTGCGGATTCTGGTGCGGCTGTCGCGCGGGGCGCCTTCCGCGCCGGGTGAGCCGGGAAGTCTGGCGGTCAAGGCGGCGGACTGGGGCCACCGGCTGCTGTATCTTCTGATGATCGCGGTGCCGCTGGGGGGCGCCAGCGTGTTCTTCCTGGGCCTCGACGTCGGCGAGGTGCATGGGCTTGCGGCCAATGTCCTGATGCTGGTCGTTCTGGGCCATGCGCTGATGGCGCTTTATCACCAGTATGTTCTGAAGGACGGACTGCTGCGCCGGATGATGAAGGCCGGATAGAAGTCCCGGTCGGTCAACCTGCCGCGGCTTGCGCGGCTGCCCGGCGGATGTGATCCAGAAACGCGGTCAGGAACCCGCCGAGCTTTTCCGTCTGTTCGGGTGTCGCAAGCTTGGCCGCAATCTCTTCTGGTGTCATCTTGCGCATCGGGAAGGTCGCAAAAATCTCTGGCGCAAAGCCCTCTGACACCGTTGAAAGCACCCGGCGCAAATCGGCCAGCACATCCTCGCCCCGGTGCGAGGCATGGAGAAGCGCGATGGGCTTGCCGATGATCTCGGACCGTGACACCAGCCAGTCGAGCGCATTCTTGAACCCGCCCGGCAGTGCGTGAACGTATTCCGGGCAGGAAATCACGATCCCATCCGCCGCCGCGACCGCTGCCGCAAAGGCGCACACAACCCCGGGGGTCGCCTCGCCCTCATTGTCGGGGTTGAATATCGGCAACTCTCCCAGCCCGGCGAAGATGGTGACCCGGGCCCGTGGCGGGGCCATCACCGCGAGCCCACGCAGCAGCGCGGTGTTCGTCGAAGCGCGGCGGAGACTTCCGGAAATTGCCAAAAGCTGCATCTGGTCCCGAGGTCAGTTCGAGGGGCGACAGCGTGCCGCCCCTGGACCCGAAAGGCAACCTTGCCGGGGTCACGCTTTGATGAGGCCCATCTGTTCCAGTTTCAGCAGCACCAGATGCGCACAGTGGTCGACGTCGACGTTTTCGGTGTCCACAACGAGTTCGGCCTGGGTCGGGGCCTCGTAAGGGTCGGAGATCCCGGTGAATTCCTTGATCTTGCCTTCGCGCGCCAGCTTGTAGAGGCCTTTGCGGTCGCGGCGTTCGCATTCTTCGAGGCTGGTGGCGACGTGGGTTTCAACGAAGGCGCCGAAGGCCTCGACCATCTCGCGCACAGCGCGGCGGGTGGCGGTGTAGGGCGCAATGGGGGCGCAGATCGCGATACCGCCGTTCTTGGTGATCTCGGAGGCGACATAGCCGATGCGCTTGATGTTGATGTCGCGGTGTTCCTTGGAGAAGCCGAGTTCCGAGGACAGGTGCTTGCGGACCACGTCGCCGTCCAGAAGAGTCACGGGGCGCCCGCCCATCTCCATCAGCTTGACCATCAGGGCGTTGGCGATGGTGGATTTGCCGCTGCCGGAAAGGCCGGTGAAGAAGACGGTGAAGCCCTGTTTCGACCGCGCGGGGCTGGTCTTGCGCAACTCATTGACGACCTCGGGGAAGGAGAACCATTCCGGAATGTCCAGACCTTCGCGCAGGCGGCGGCGCAGTTCGGTGCCGGAGATGTCGAGGACTGTGGAGCCTTCGGGGATCTCGTTCGCCGGGTAGTACTGCGCCTTTTCGGCGACGTAGACCATGTGCTTGAAGTCGACCATCTGGATGCCGATCTCGGCGGCGTGCTGGGCGAAGAGTTCCTGCGCGGCGTAGGGGTCGTAGAAGTCCTTGCCAGCAGAGTTTTTGCCCGGACCGGCATGGTCGCGGCCGACGATCATGTGGGTGCAGCCATGGTTCTTGCGGATGATGCCGTGCCAGACCGCTTCACGCGGGCCCGCCATGCGCATGGCGAGGTTGAGAAGGGAAAGGGCCGTGGTCTGCGCGGGATACTGGTCCAGCACCGCCTCATAGCAGCGGACGCGCGTGAAGTGGTCGACGTCGCCGGGCTTGGTCATGCCGACGACGGGGTGGATGAGAAGGTTGGCTTCAGCCTCGCGCGCGGCGCGGAAGGTGAGTTCCTGGTGCGCGCGGTGGAGGGGGTTGCGGGTCTGGAACGCGACGATCTTGCGCCAGCCCAGTTTGCGGAACAGGGCGCGGAGTTCGTTGGGCGTGTCGCGGCGGGCCTTGAAGTCGTAGTGCACCGGCTGCTGGATGCCGATCACCGGGCCGCCGAGATAGACCTTGCCCGCGGTGTTGTGCAGGTAATTGACGGCGGGATGCGCAAGGTCGTCGGCCCCGAAGACCTTCTCTGCCTCGACCGACTTGTTCGGCACCCACTTGTCGCTGATCGACAGGATCGCAAGGATCACGCCCTCCTGATCGCGCAGGGCAATGTCCTGGCCGGGTTCGACCTTGTCGGCGAAGGCCTCGGAGACGTCCAGCGTGATCGGGATCGGGAATAGTGCCCCGTTGGCCGTGCGCATGTTGGCGACCACACCGTCGTAATCCGCTTGCCCCATGAAGCCCTTCAGCGGATGGAACCCGCCGTTCATCAAAAGCTCAAGGTCGCAGATCTGCCGGGGGGTCAGGTCCCAGGAGGGAAGCTGCCCGGCCTCGACCTTCAGCTTCTGGGCGCTGTCGTAGGAGACGTAAAGCTCGGGGATCGGGGCGTGGTTCTGCAGGGACATGGGAAACGACCTTTCAGCGCGGCGGGACTTTGGCCGCCAATTGCGCGGGTCCGTAGCCCGACCCGGGGCGGCTATTCAAGCGATTGCGGGGGATTTTGCGCAGATAAGGCGGAAATGCCAGAGTTTGCCAGTGCGGCAAGACGGACGTTCCGCCAGGGCGAGTGATCGGCGAACGCTGTCGATCCGCAAGCAAAGCTCTAAAAATTTTCTAGAAAATTTTTAGAGCTTTCGATGCTGTTCAAGCCAGATAGGCGCGGAAGCTGCGAATGACTTCGTCGTAGACCGCACGCTTGAAGGGGACGATCGACTCCACCATCTCGTCCGCCAGAATCCAGCGCCAGGTGCTGAATTCCGGGTGTTCGGTCGCGATCTTGATGTCGCTGTCCTGCCCCTTGAAGCGGAACAGGAACCACTTCTGCCGCTGGCCCCGGTATTTGCCGCCCCAGACCTTGCCCAGAAGTTCGGGCGGAAGGTCATAGGTCACCCAGCCGTGGGTCTTGCCGACGAACTCTACCAGGTCACGGGTGACCCCGGTTTCCTCCCACAGCTCGCGATAGGCAGCCTCGCGCGGCTTTTCGTCCCCGTCGATTCCACCTTGCGGCATCTGCCAGGCGGGGGAGGGGTTGTCGATCCGCTGGCCCGCGAAGACCATGCCGCGGGCGTCGATCAGGACGACGCCCACGCAGGGCCGATAGGGCAGGCTTTCGGGATCGACCATTGGTCAGGGTGCTTCTGGCGCGATGGCGGTCAGGCCCTTGATGATGTCGACGGCATAGGCAAGCTGGTAGTCCTCATCCCGCAGCTTGGCCGATTCCTCGGCCCGGGCGAGTTCTTCTTCGTACAGGCGCTTTTCCTCATCCGTCATCGAATCATTGGTGATCGCGCCGCGCAGGTCAGCCTCAGACCGTTCGCGGTTTGCGGCGCTGGTCTCTTCCTTGGGCGCGTCGGGATCCACCGGGTCGGGCACGGGTTGCTGCACGACGATGTCGGGCGAGATCCCCAGCGCCTGGATCGAGCGGCCCGAAGGCGTGTAGTAGCGGGCGGTGGTCAGGCGCATGGCCCCGTCGCCCCGCAGCGGGATCAGCGTCTGGACCGAGCCCTTGCCGAAGCTGCGCTGCCCCAGGACGATGGCGCGGCGCTGGTCCTGCAGCGCGCCGGCGACGATTTCGGCCGCCGAAGCCGAGCCTTCGTCGACGATGACGATGATCGGCTTGCCGCGCGTCATGTCGCCACCCTTGGCGTAATAACGCTGGATGTCGTTCTTGGTGCGGCCGCGCTGCGACACGATCTCGCCCTTTTCAAGGAAGACATCGCTGACCTCGATTGCCTGGTCGAGAAGGCCGCCGGGGTTGGAGCGGAGGTCGACGATATAGCCGGTGACATTGCCGCCGAGCTTCTTGTCGATGGCTTCGACGGCGCTGCGGGTGGCTTCCCCAGTCTGCTTGTTGAAGGTCGAGATGCGGATGACGCCGACGTTGCCGCGCGTTTCCCACTTCACCGGCTTGATCTGGATGACTTCGCGCTTCAG
>JBGSVS010000348.1:0-4429 GCA_041752895.1 Tabrizicola sp. | reverse complement strand
TGTCCGGCCTGCCGTCGGACCGGTTCCTGTTTGCAGGCTTTGCGCCCACGGCGAAATCGGCCCGGCGCAGCTTTCTTGCCGAACTTGCCGGAACCCAGGCCACGCTGATCTTTTACGAAAGCCCGAAGCGGCTGGGCAGCCTGCTGACCGACATGGTAGCGACGCTGGGCCCGGCGCGGCAGGCTGTGGTCTGCCGTGAACTGACCAAGCGCTTCGAGGAAGTGCTGCGCGGCCGGCTGGAAGATCTGGCGACCCTGGTAGCAGGCCGCGATATCAAGGGCGAAGTCGTCGTTCTGGTGGACCGGGCGGCCCCCGTGGAAGCGTCGGAGGAAAGTATCGCCGAGGCCCTGGATGAGGCGCTGCAGACGATGAGCGTTAAGGATGCAGCAAGTTTTGTGTCGCAAACTCTGGGGGTTCCGCGCAAGATTGCGTACCGGATCGCCCTTGATCGACACAAAGGACAGGCTTGATGCCGTTCGATTTCATCGCCTCTCCTGTCCAGCGCAGCCGCACGGCACGGGGTCTGCAGAATTATCATGCAGGACATGCTGCCGAAGCTTCGGTTGCGAACCTGTATGAGGATCGCGGAATTTCCATCTGCGCCCGGAACTGGCGTGGGATCACCGGGGAAATCGACCTGATCGGGCGCGATGGCGATGTCGTGGTTTTCGTCGAGGTCAAGCAAAGCAAGACGCATGATCTTGCAGCATCGCATGTTTCGCCCGCACAGGTTCGCCGCATCTTTGCGACGGTCGACGAATTCGTGGCGGGCGAACCGAAGGGTCTTCTGACCGATGTCCGCATCGATCTGGCTCTGGTCGATGGGCAAGGGCGCATCGAAGTTCTGGAAAACGCCTTCGCGGGCTGAATTGCATCTTCCGTCGGCATGGGTCATCACTCGACCAAGCGACGGAGCGAGACATGGCCCTTAAAGTAGCCCTGCAGATGGACCCGATCGGGTCGGTCAACATCAACGCGGATTCCACCTTCCGCATTGCGCTTGAGGCGCAGGCCCGGGGGCACAAGCTGTTCTTCTACACGCCGGACCGGCTGGCCTTTGTCGAAGGCCGGGTCATGGCGTGGGGCTGGCCGATCGAGGTCCGGCGCGAGCAGGGCAACCATGTCACCTACGGCGAGGAGACCGAGGTCGATCTGGGCGACTATGACGTCGTCTGGTTGCGGCAGGACCCGCCGTTCGACATGGGCTACATCACCACCACGCATCTGCTGGAGATGATCCATCCGAGGACGCTGGTCGTGAACGATCCGTTCTGGGTGCGCAACTCTCCCGAGAAGCTTTTGGTCCTGCGCTTTGCCGACCTGACCCCGCCCACAGCCATTGCCCGCGATCTGGCCACCATCCGCGCCTTCAAGCATCGGCACGGCGACATCATCCTGAAGCCGCTTTACGGCAATGGCGGCGCGGGCGTGTTCCGGCTGGGCCCGAACGACCGCAACCTCGCGTCGCTGCACGAGCTGTTCATGGGCATCAACCGCGAGCCGCTGATCGTGCAGAAATTCCTGCCGGCGGTCGAAAAGGGCGACAAGCGGGTGATCCTTGTCGATGGCGAGCCTGTGGGCGCGATCAACCGCGTGCCGCAACCGGGCGAGACGCGGTCGAACATGCATGCCGGGGGGCGGCCGGAGAAGGTGGGCCTGACCGAGCGCGACCTGGAGATCTGCTGCCGGATCGGCCCGACCTTACGCGAGAAGGGTCAGGTCTTTGTCGGCATCGACGTGATCGGCGACTGGCTGACCGAGATCAACGTGACCTCGCCCACTGGCATCCAGGAGCTGGAGCGCTTTGACGGCACCAACACCGCCCAGCGCATCTGGGAAGTGATCGAGGCCAAGCGCCGGGGCTAGGCGAGCCCGCTGTCGGGATAGGCGCGCAGCACGTCCCAGACCAGCCCCTTCATCCATTCCGCTTGCTCTGGCGTCGGCCAGCCAGCCTCGCCGTGCAGCTTCGGCACCGAGCGCGGGTCGCGGCCGTAGATCACCGCGAAATGCGCCAGCGCAACAAGGTAAGCGCCCTTCGCGTTGGGGTGGATCTCGTCCTCGAAGAGGTCCTGCATCGCGGTCAGGCCGGGGGCCGTCCCTGCCGTGATCGCGTCGAAGACCGCTGCCATGATCTTCGGTCCCGGGATCACCCGCATCGCCGGGCTGCCGGCGGGGCGGTTTGCGTTCACATGGTCGGCGATGGCTTGCCAGCTGCCCATTTCAAGGTCAAGCCGTTCGCGGAACGGGATTTCGCGTTCGGCGGGAAGGTCGTATTCGTCGGTGTTGCCAGGCCCGCTTTTGATGCCGATCCAGCTGGCGTAGTAGATCGTCGCGGCACCCTGCCCGGCATTGCCTTCGGTCCAGGCAAGCTCGAACCACTTGCGGGCAACTTCCTGCGCGTCTTCCCATTCGATGGCCGAGCGAACGGGCACCCGTTCGGTCAGGACCAGGGTGTCGTAATTCGCGATGTCGCGGCGGGCATCGACGGGCAGGTTCATGTCCGGCTCCCACCGCAGGCGCGCAGTGCTGCCGGGGATCGTGGAGGCGTCGATCAGCATGCCGCGACTGGCAGGCCCCCCGGCGGCCTTGACGAAGATCGACAAGGGATGCGGCACCGGGTCGGTCAGGCTGTGGCCCGACAGGACGACACGCAGGTTGAAGGGCCGCTCTGGTCCGGCATTGGCGCGCAGGGCCAAAGCGGGCACCAACGGCAGGGACGCCAACCCGGCAAGGACTGTGCGGCGGTGGGGCGTGCGGGACATGGTGGCGACCTTTCAATGACGACGGAAAATCCAATGCATCCTACAGCCCGTGGCCCTACAGGGGAAGCCACGGTTGCGTGCTTGGCAGCCTGGGTTGCCCTGCCGCCGGCCATAGGACTTTTGGCCTGTATCCGGCGGGGCCTGGCTGGAGTAGGCTTCCGCCTGCACCAACCCTGAAGGCGCAAGATGACGATGGCTTCCATTGGCGAGATTCGGCCCTTGAACTCGGCCCTGATCGTCGACGACCATCCACTGTTCTGCGACGCCTTGTCGATGACGCTGAAGTCGGTGGCGGGGATCGCGGAGATCGAGACGGCGGACCGGCTGGAGACGGCCATTCACCGGATCGACCTGATGCCTGCGCCGGATGCTATCGTGCTGGACCTGAACCTGCCGGACGTGAACGGCATCGACGGGCTGATCCGGCTGCGGCAGGCGGCGGGCGAGGTGCCGGTGCTGGTGGTGTCGTCCCTGACGGATAACCGGGTGATCGGGGCCTGTCTTGCGGCAGGTGCGGCGGGGTTCGTGCCAAAGCATTCACGCCGCGAGGTGTTCCGGGCGGCGTTCGATGCGCTGCGCGAGGGGCGGCGGTTCCTGCCGGACGGCTATGAGCCGGTGCCCGAGGGCAAGGCCAAGCGCACCACGAAGGAAGAGGCCATCGGGCGGCTGTCTCTTCTGACCCGGCAGCAGGCGAAGATCCTGCAGCTGATCTGTGAGGGGCTTTTGAACAAGCAGATCGCTTATGAGCTGTCCATCGCCGAGACCACGGTGAAGGCCCATGTCACCGCGATCATGCGCAAACTGGGGGTGCAAAGCCGGACCCAGGCGGTGCTGATTGCGGGAGAGACGAACTTCTCGGCCCTGATGCCTGAAGACGGCTGAGGCGCTATCCCCTTGCCGCAGGCCGACGGCGCGACGTAGCATCGCCCCTGGGGAGAAGGACCAGATGATCGCGCCCGAGAGCTTGGCCCCTGCCGATGCCCTGCAGGTGATGCCGCGCGCCCATGTCCGGGCGAGCGACAGAGATGCATTGGCGAAACTGGCACGAGACCTGGGGCCGGGGCCGTTCGCTGCGGTGATCCTGTTTGTCTCGCCCGAGGCTGATCGCGCGGCGCTGGAGGCGGGTCTGCCGCAGGCGTTTCCGGGCATCCCGGTGATCGGCTGCACCACTGCAGGGGAAATCTCGCCCGACGGCTACTGCGACGGCGAGATCGTTGCCGTCGCCCTTCCCGCCCACTGCTTTGCGGTGGATTGCCTGGGGATCGACCTGTCGGCCCTGGACGGACAGGAACTCATCGGAAGGCTGATCCGAGCGCGGGCGGGGCTGACGCGGCGGCATGGGTCTTGGGAGGACGAGTTCGCCTTCCTGATGGTCGACGGGTTGTCGATCCGCGAGGACGAGCTGACGGCAGCGCTGGGGCCGGGGCTTGGACCGGTGCCGCTGTTCGGCGGATCGGCGGGGGACGGGACGCGGTTTGGCGAGACGTTCGTGTTGCAGGACGGGCAGTTCCGGCAAGGCCGGGCGGTGTTGATGCTGGTCCGCACGGCCTGCAAGGTAAAGGTGTTCAGCCTGAACCACCTGACCCCCACGAACCGCCGGATGGTCGTCACCGGGGCCGATCCGGCGCGTCGGGTGGTGCATCAGATCAACGCCGAACCGGCGGCGC
>JBGSVS010000347.1:0-6249 GCA_041752895.1 Tabrizicola sp. | reverse complement strand
CGGTGGACGCGGCCAGGAACCGCCGCGCGGGGAGGGGGACAGCACCAGCGTCATGCGAACAATCATAGAACATCCGCCCGCCAAGACAAGCCCGCTGCCCTCTGGCAAATCGGGCCGGACTGGCCTATGTCACGTCAGACGATCCCTTGGAGACCCGAGATGGCGAAGATCACTTACGTCGAACACAATGGCAAAGAGCACGTCGTCGAGGTCGCAACCGGCCTCACGGTGATGGAAGGCGCGCGCGACAACGGCATCCCGGGGATCGAGGCCGATTGCGGCGGCGCCTGCGCCTGTTCGACCTGCCACGTCTACGTGGACCCGGCCTGGGTCGACAAGCTGCCGAAGAAGGACCACATGGAAGCCGACATGCTCGACTTCGCCTGGCACCCCGACCCGGCCCGCTCGCGCCTGACCTGCCAGCTCAAGGTCTCGGACGCGCTGGACGGCCTGCGCGTGCAGATGCCGGAAAAGCAGATCTGATGCGTCTGGCGCTGGCCCTGGTCCTGATGGCAGGGGCTGCATCGGCCGAGGGCGAGATTGCCCCCCCGATCACCCGGGCCAACCTTGTCGATCCGACCGGGCGCTATGACCATGCCGTTCTGGGTGATGCGCTTGAATGGGGCGCTTTGACACTGGTTGCTGCCAACGGGTCGGTCACGATCTCCCTGCCGGCAAGCCGTGTTTTCGAGGATATCAAGGCCCGCCTCGCGGACGTGACCGGTGACGGCCTACCCGAGGTGATCGTCGTCGAGACCGACCTCAGCCATGGCGCCTCGCTTGCCATCTACGGCCCGCAAGGGAAAATCGCCGCCACCCCCTACATCGGCCAGCCCAACCGCTGGCTCGCCCCTGCTGGCATCGCCGATTTCGACGGCGACGGTCGCACCGAGATCGCCTATGTCGACCGCCCGCATCTGCTGAAGGACCTCGTCTTCGTCCGGCTTGAGGGCGACCAGCTGGTGGAAACCGCCCGTATCCCCGGCCTCACCAATCACCGGATCGGCGATGATTTCATCTCGGGAGGGGTGCGCGACTGTGGGCAGGGGCCGGAACTGATCCTCGCCTCGGAGGATTGGACCCGCGTGCTGCGGGTCCGGGGGGGCAAGATCACCGATATCGGCCTGATGCCTGCCACCGGCCTGACCGTCCCGCCCTGCTGACTTAGCCTTCGCCCTTGCCCAGCTGGTCCGCCTTGCGCCGCACCAGCATCGTGCGCAGATCATGCATCGCCAGCAAAAGCTGATCCGTCACCGCCTCAAGCTGCGCATCCGTCGCGCGGGACTGCGCCCATTGCGTCGTCAGGTTCAGATGGTCAACCGTGCGCAGGATGTCGTCCACCTCGCGCATCGCCAGCTGCGTCTGGCGCGCGGCCAGCCACTCCTCGATCGCCGCCTTGTCCGCCGCCGTCAGCTCCACCTCGCCATGCGGCTTGATGTTGCCGTTCTTGACGTTGACCGTCGCGATCTCGTCCATCTCGATCCGGCGCTGGCGGTTTTCCGTGCCCAGACGGAACACGACCGCGCCGTTCTCGCGCACCCGGAAGTAATAGTCGGGAAGGTCAGCGCTCATGCCTGCCAAGTTCCATCACGCGGCCCGCCGGGACAACCCCACCGTGCACCTTGCCATTCCTTCCCGAGCCGGGGGGAATCGTCAACCCTGCCGTCAGACCAAGGCCGCGCAGAAGCGTTGGATGCGGCTGCAAGCCTCGCGCAAGATCTCGTCCGAGGTCGCATAGCTGACCCGGAAATTGGGCGACACGCCGAAGGCCGCGCCGAACACCACCGCGACGCCGGTTTCTTCAAGGAGGGCGGTCGCAAAGACCTCGTCATTCGAGATCACCGTGCCTGCGGGCGTGGCCTTGCCGATGCAGCCAGCGATGTCAGGATAGACGTAGAACGCCCCCTCGGGCTTGGGGCAGCGGATGCCCTTCGCCTCGTTCAGCATCGACACCACCAGGTCGCGCCGCCCCTGGAACACCTTCCGCCAGTCGGCGAGGAACTCCTGCGGGCCGCTCAAAGCCTCAAGCGCCGCGTGCTGGCTGACCGAACAGGGGTTCGACGTCGACTGCGACTGGATCGTCCCCATCGCCTTGATCAGCGCGACCGGACCCCCGCAATAGCCGATCCGCCAGCCGGTCATCGCATAGGCCTTGGACACGCCGTTGCAGGTCAGCGTGCGGTCATAAAGCCCGGGCTCGATCTCGGCCGGGGTGCAGAATTCGAAGTCGTCGAAGACGAGGTGTTCGTACATGTCGTCCGACATCACCCAGACATGGGGATGGCGCATCAGCACGTCGGTCAGGGCTTTCAATTCAGCACGGGTATAGCCCGCGCCAGTCGGGTTCGACGGCGAGTTGAAGATGAACCACTTGGTCTTCGGCGTGATCGCGGCGTCCAGCTGTTCGGGCGTCAGCTTGAAATCGGTCTCGATGCCGCAGGTGATGCAGACCGGGGTCCCGCCCGCAAGCAGCACCATGTCGGGGTAGCTGACCCAGTAAGGCGCGGGGATGATGACCTCGTCCCCCGGATTGCAGGTCGCCATCAGCGCGTTGTAAAGGATCTGCTTGCCCCCGGTGCCGACCGAGATCTGCGACGGCGTGTAGGTCAGCCCGTTTTCGCGCAGGAACTTCGAACAGATAGCGGCCTTCAACTCCGGTATCCCATCCACCGCCGTGTAGCGGGTCTTGCCGCTGTCAATCGCGCGTTTGGCGGCGTCGCGGATGTTTTCCGGCGTGTCGAAATCCGGCTCTCCGGCACCAAGGCCGATCACATCCTTGCCCTCGGCCTTCAGCACCTGCGCCTTGGTCGAGACGGCGATGGTGGGCGAAGGTTTGACCCGCGCCAGCGTGTCGGACAGGAAGGCCATTGCAATTCACTCCGTCGGACGGTTTGCGATTTTCGGCTGCAGGTCTTAGGCTGGCCCCCCAACCGACACAAGCGATATCGAGAAAAGGAGAGGCGTGATGGCGGATTCAAGCTCTGAAACCAACTGGTATGCGACGGATGTGGCGACCTTCGGCGACAGGCTGGCAGGCGCTCGCGAAGCGGCGGGACTAAGCCAGGAGGACCTGGCCCAGCGGCTGGGCGTGCGGCTGACAACCCTGCAGAACTGGGAAGAGGACCTGGCCGAGCCGCGTGGCAACCGGCTGCAGATGCTGGCGGGGATGCTGAATGTCTCGCTGACCTGGCTGCTGACGGCCGAGGGCGATGGTCTGGAAGACCCCGATGCCGCACCACCCCGACTGACAGCCGAGGCCGAGGCGGCGCTTGTCGAACTGCAGCAGCTTCGGGCCGGGGCGATTGCGCTTGCCGACAAACTGGCGCAAGTGGAGCGCCAGGTGCGGCAGGCGATGCGATCCGCCGCCTGACGGCAAAGGGCAAGGGGGGGCGAGGATCGTGGAAACGGCTGAAGCGCGGCTCAAGCGGATGACGATGCGGTCCTGGCGGCGCGGCACCAAGGAAATGGACCTGGTGCTTGGCCCCTTTGCCGACGCGAATCTTGCGGGCTTGGCCGAGGCCGATCTGCTGACCTACGACGCGCTTCTGGCTGAAAACGACCAGGACCTGATGGCCTGGCTTCTGGGCCAGACGGCACAGCCAGACCGGTTCCGCCCGCTGCTTGCGCGGCTTGCGGCCTTTGCCGAAACGCGCCTCAGACCGAAAAACTGACTCACGTTCTTCGCAAGTTTACGGAATGTTTGCGGTTTGTGCTGATTCTGTCCCCGTCAAAACGGTGGAGAAAGTAGTATGACGCATTACGCCCCGGTGCTGGACGGATCGCAAAAGGCGTTCCTGTCCTGTTACCTCGACAACCTTGCCCTGGTAGAAAGGCTGCACCGCCTGCTCCTCGATGTCATCAAAGATGAATTCGAACGGCTCAGCATTCTTGAGATCAACTCGGTCCAGGCGCTTTTGCTGTTCAACATCGGCGAGAACGAAGTGACGGCGGGGGAACTCAAGTCACGCGGCTATTACCAAGGCTCGAACGTCAGCTACAACCTGAAGAAGCTGGTCGAACTCGGCTACATGCATCATCAGCGGAGCGAGATTGACCGCCGGTCGGTTCGGGTCAAGTTGACGGAAAAGGGCCGCACCGTGCGGGCGCAGCTCACCGACCTCTTCGCCCGCCATGCCGAGGGGATCGAACGTCGCGCGCTGATCGACGCATCGGGCATGGATGAGATCAACATGTCGCTGAAGCGGATGGAACGGTTCTGGACCGAACAGATCCGCTACATCTACTAAGGCCATTGCGCGGGGTGCCGTCGCGGCCAGAATGGCCGCAGACAGGGCATCCGGGGGCGGTCGCGAAGGTGTTAAGAAACCCTGAACGTCCGCGACCAACAGTCGGATTTCATTGGGATCGCGGCGATTGTCCACCGTGGACAGGGTCGCGGTCAGTTGACCTTGCGGGCGGGAATGAACGGCAGGGGGGCGACCGGCAGCCCTTCCTCGATCATCGCCCGCGCCTCCTCGGGCTTCGCCTCGCCGTGGATCGCCCGACCCGGCGTCTCACCGGCATGCATGGCCCGCGCCTCGGTCACGAAGTTCATGCCGACGTATTCCGAGTTCTCCTCGACCTGCCTTTTCAGCTCCGCGATCTTGGCCTCAAGCTCGGACATTGGGGCGGACAGGTCGGGACGGGCTGCCTCGGCGGGCGCAGCCTTGCGGGCGGGCCGGACGGCGGGCGCCATCAGGTCCTTCTGGACCTCCGCCACGCCGCAGACCGGACAGGCAAGCTGCCCCGCAGACTGCAGCGACTGAAAGGCATCGGCGCTGGCAAACCAGCTGTCGAACCCGTGGTCTGCCGCGCATCGCAAAGTGTAGCGGATCATCCCTTTACCGCCCGTTTCCTGTATCTGACTTGTAGATGGCAGGACCCGTCCAAAGGTCAATGCCCCCGGCGCTTGCCGTCCTTGTGAGGCGGTCCTGGCAGGTCCGGGTCGTCTTCGGCCGCGATCGGGGCCGGACGGCCATTCTCGGGCGGGGTGAAGCCTGCGATGATCCGGGACAGGTCAGGCTCGGCTACAAGACCGGCCGCCTCACTCAGGGGAAACCACTTGCGCTGCCGTTCCTTCACTTCGGGGAAGGATTTGGCCATCCTCGCGACCTTCAGCCCGTAGACCGACACCGCGCAGGGCACCGAAGCCGTCACCGACAGGCATTTCTGATAGCCAAAGCGCCCGATGCAGCTTGGGTTGATCTGGCCATCGACCCCCGCCTCTTCCCAGGCTTCCTGTGCGGCGGCATCTTCGGGTGCAAGGCCCGGCATCGGCCAGCCTTTCGGGATCACCCAACGCCCAGTGTCGCGGCTGGTGATGAGCAGCACTTCGACCCCGTCGCTGCCAAGGCGCCAGCAAAGCGCGCCATACTGCACCCTCGCGCCCCCCGCTCCGCCAGCTTGCGCCGCGATCTTTGATTGCCAACCCATTTTACTCTACCCTGGCCGCCCGATTTCCGGATCTGGCCGCTGCTCATTATCCTCCACCCAAATATGGCATGGCTGTGGACAAATTCACAGGGCAATACGGAAAATTTGACGAGAATGGGGGTCGGATTATCTGACTTGCTGCCGGCAGAGGCGATGGAGAGCACAATGATCCGGATTCTGACCAGTCTCATGCTGGCGTTTGGCCTGGCGTTTGCCGCCACTGCCTCGCTTGCGGCCGATGGGTTCCGCTTTGCCTCGATCGACGGCGGCGAGATCGATCTGGATGACTGGCGCGGCAAGCCGGTGCTGGTCGTCAATACCGCCTCGCTGTGCGGGTATGCCGGGCAGTTCGACGGGTTGCAGGCTCTGCACGACCTGTTCGGGGATCGCACTCTGATCCTTGCCGTCCCGTCCGATGATTTCGCACAAGAGCTTGCCAACGAAGCGGCGGTCAAGGAGTACTGCGCCATGACCTTTGATCTGACCCTGCCGATGACGGAAATCACCCATGTGAAGGGCCGCGACGCCCATCCGTTCTACGCCTGGGTGCGCAAGGAAACCGGTTTCGAGCCGCGCTGGAACTTCAACAAGGTGCTGATCGCGCCCGACGGCAGCATCGCCGCGACCTTCGGCTCCGGGGTCAAGCCGGAAAGCGCTGCCATCGCGGGCCGGATCGAGGCTATGCTGGAATGATCCTGCCGCCGTCCACCCCCGCCGGGGTGGCGGCCCCGCTGTTCATCGGCTCCGAGGTTTATCGCGGGTCCTCCTACGGATCGCGCCACCCGCTGCGGGTTCCGCGTGTGTCGACCGTCATGG